>WJJN01000218.1 GCA_014729735.1 Candidatus Zhuqueibacterota bacterium | reverse complement strand
ATCACTGTATCCATTGATTCGACAGATCAAAAATTACAACCAGTTCGAGGTAGCTTATTCCAAACTGGAGGATGTTGAAGAGCTCATTGAAAAAATATCCTATTATCAGAATGAGTTTCTGAATCAGATCGAAGAATCGATTCAAAACATCGAAGTAATGGATGAAGAATCAACGGGTGTGGATGAAGCTGCATTGGATGCTGAAATCAATCGCAGCATGCTTACGAACCTCATCGAAGGCGCACTGGTTGAGGGAGTTCGGCGGGGCGCCAGTGATGTTCATCTTATTCCGAAAGAGGGCAATCGAACCGAATTTTATTTTAGAATCGATGGAAAATTACAACTCTGGTACACTCAGGATAAAGTCAAACCGGAAGCTGTGGCAGCGGTTGTTAAAGATCGTTCCATAAACATCGATCGCTTTGACCGCTCCATTGCGCAGGATGGCTACATTCAGAGAAAAATCGACGGCAATTTTATCCGGTTTCGTGTTTCCGTCATCCCGATTGTCACAACCGAGTTCTCCCGCAGATTAGAGAGTATCGTCATTCGTATTTTAGACGACCGAAAGGTTATTACGAATCTCGATGATCTGGGATTTCAGAAGCAGGCGCGTAAGGATTTCATCGCCGCTATTTCCAAACCACAGGGTGTGATCATTCTTACCGGACCTACCGGAAGTGGTAAAAGTACCACTCTCGTCGCTGCTCTTCACCATGTAAAAGATGCAACAAAGAATGTAATTACAGTCGAAGAGCCGGTAGAGTATATGATCAGCGGTGCGCGGCAGATCCGTCTGAATCCGAAGCTAAATTTCGATCAGGCACTGCGATCAATATTGCGGCACGACCCTGATATCGTAATGGTTGGTGAGATGCGTGATCTAAAAAC
Organism: Candidatus Zhuqueibacterota bacterium; assembly: GCA_014729735.1. Lineage (GTDB taxonomy): Bacteria > Zhuqueibacterota > Zhuqueibacteria > Thermofontimicrobiales > Thiofontviventaceae > Mariaggregatimicrobium. The sequence goes on along the minus strand of WJJN01000218.1, from coordinate 5,731 downwards.
AGCGGAAATCGGCATTTCGTTGGCAAACACGGGACATCTAACCTTCTCCACTCTACATACAAATGATGCTCCCAGCGCGGTTTCACGGCTCTACATGCTGGGAGTAGAACCGTTTTTGATCGCCAATGCAATTAATTTAATAATGGCACAGCGGTTAATTCGCAAATTGTGTCCGCATTGCAAAGAAGTAGATGAAGATCCGGACCTTGAGCTTGCGTTCAGTCTGGGATTTACTGAAGACGAGATGAAATCCACAAAGTTCTATAAAGCGGTGGGCTGCCAGAAATGCTACAACGGCTTCAAAGGTCGGGTGGCGATTGTGGAAGCGCTGTCATTTAACAAAGAGATCAGGAGAATAATCATCAAAGCGAGAGATGAAGTTGACGAGGAAGCGATTCGCGATGAAGCCTCCCGCAGTGGAATGTTATCATTGCGTGCATCGGGACGAGAACGAATTAAAGAAAGTTTGACTACGTTTGAAGAGGTTTTGGCAGCAACAACGGATTAATAATGGAATATATTCCCGGGAGTAAATCATGGGTGAACGAGAGATGTTTCTGGTACTGGCATCGCTGTTCTTTTTTTCGATGACCAGCCTGTCGGTTAACCGCTTCTGCCTGAATAACAGTGAAATTCTGATGCAAAGCGAACACGAAAAATATGCGATTTCGCTTGCACAGAGTATAATCGAGGACGCTAAAACACGGGCTTTTGATGTGGCAACTGAGGCGGGACCATCATCAAATCCGCCTTCAGATTTCACTTATCCGGCTAGCGCCAGGAACGACGAGTATTATCCGAACTATTCAGATGTGGATGATTTCACTGACATCGACATTCAGGTAAATAACGGAAAAGCAACATACAATGTAACAGCGTACGTCGGTTATGTGGAAGATACTAATCCGGCACAATTTGTTAGTCATAGAACTTACTATAAAAAAATGGTAGTTACGGTATCTAGCGATGTTCTGCCCCGGGATATCGCGCTCAGTCAGGTTTATAGCTATTTTTTCTTTGATTAGTTTCACAGTCGGCATTGAATCTTAAAATCGTTGGGAAACATCTATGGGATCGCATCTGAATTTAGTGGGAAGCATTATAATAGCAGGAATTATTTTCTTAACAATCAATCGCTTTCATTCCTCAATGGTGGAAACCTCCCAGGAAAAAACAATGGGATCGATTGCCAGCCGTAATTGGTCTTCATTAGCAAAACTCATTGAATTCGATTTCAGCAGAATCGGCTACGGGGTGTCTACAAATTTGAACCCTCTATTGGTTGCCGATTCGACCCAGATTCACTTTTTATCCGATATCAATGAAAACGGCGCTATTGATACAATTAAATATGAATTAAGCGATTCAGATGCCGCGACAAAGACCGAAAATCCAAATGACAAAATCCTTTACCGTCTGGTGAACGGTCAACAAGCGCAAGAGGCGCCACTGGGTGTCACTCGATTTCGGATGCGATATTTCGATAATCGCGGAAACGAAATAGCGGATCTTACCCAGATCTGTACATTGGAAGTCATGCTGGAAGTTGAAACCACATCCAGATTTAATGAACGTTATTCTAATTATCTGTGGCAGACACGGATCAGTCCGCCTAATCTTCGTAAATGATAACATCAGGATGAAATTATGGGACGAGCTCTATTACTTGTAACATTGGCTTTTTCAACGTTGTTTGGTACGATGACGTTGAATATGAGCCGACATAGTCTTGATTCGGTTGAGGATTTCAGCGCTCAATACAATGAGACTGCAGCAAGAAACGCAGCAACGAGCGGCGTTTATATGGCTTTATCCCGAATTTACAGGGATAATACATGGCGTACAGGATTCAGCAATATGACGGTCGGTGGAAGCAGCCTCCAGTTAGAATGTCAGGATCAGTCGGTAGATCCAACGCTTTCTTCAATGGAATTAAGGTTACTGGCAACGGCAACGCACGATGATATCACGAAAACGATTTCCGTTGTTCTGGGAATTCCGCCTGATCTGGGCGATCTGGCTGTCTTTTGCACGGATACGATTATCAATGTGACGATCAAAGATGAAGCCGGCGTTGCCGATCCCTCATTGGGAATACAGCAAGCTCCGGATATGCTTCCATTCGACAAGCCTGCATTAGAAGCGATGGCTGTCAGTCAAGGACATGTGATAAATGGAAACTTCGCCCCGACAGATGGATATCCAAACAACGATTTTTACTATGATGCGGCAACGAGCACTCCCAATGTAATCCATGTGAAAGGAGATTTTACTATTAATGGCAGTGTCACCGCTTATGGAATCTATATCGTAGAAGGAAATGCAACTCTTAATGGAGGTTCGCGTCTCGAAGGAGTAATTTATATGCCAAATCCCAATTCCCTTGTTATTCATGGCGGCGGGGATCCAAAGGAAAGCAGCATTACGGGTGGTGTTTTTTCCAATGGCTCCATAAACGGCACGGGGAATCATATTTCGGTGAGATATAAATCGGATTATATGGAAGCATTTTCAGTCTATCAAACCAAGAAAAATATGTTTATTGTCAACTGGAGAGAGTCTCCGGTAACCTCATTTTGAAAGAACTCAAATCAATGAACGGGAATAAAAACAACAATGTCCAATCTATATTATCAAGAATAAGTGCAGAAATTCCAAAGATTTTGTTCGGTCGTGAACGGCAGCAGCATACGATCCGTTTATTAGCAAAATTATCTGAAAAAGAACGCGAAATTTTAAAAGCAAAATTTGATCAGTTCCTTAAAATAATGATCCGGAAGGAGTCATCTGATATCGATCTGGGCGGTCTGGGCTGCGATGGTAAAATATGGTATCGAATACACGGCACGAAAAAGCCGGAAGAACAAGCAGGTCAACATAATCTCGATGAAACTGATATCTTGATTCTGAATATCCTTTCGAACAAAGATCAGGAGTTTTTATTAAAGCATCGTTTTGTTGATTTTTCATATCGTGTGAATCATGGAAATGACTGGGTTCGATTCCGCGCAACGGCTTATTTCGAGCTAAACCATTTAGGCTTGAATATGCGGATGATAAACAGTCTGATCCGCCCGCTGAAAAATCTGGAACTGCATAGTGAAGTCATAAAATTATTAAGCTTAAAATTTGTCCGTCACGGACTGATCCTGATCACCGGTATCACCGGTTCAGGGAAAAGCAGTACGTTGGATACGATTATCGACGCAAATAACCGTACATCATATTCACATATTGTGATCATATCCAATCCGGTTGAGTATGTTCATCCGTGTAAAAAGTCTATTGTCCGCCACCGTGAAGTCGGGAGAGATGTGTTATCATTCAAAGACGGAACGATTCAGGCGCTGCGACAGGATCCGGATATTATTGTAATTGGTGAGATGCGGGACGCGGTAACAATATCCACAGTATTGGAGGTGGCGGATAGCGGTCACAAAGTTTTTTCGACGTTGCACACATCATCATCAACCGAAAGCATCGATAGAATATTGGGGGAAACGCCACCTGCTGAACAGAAACGTATCCGGGAGCGGCTGGCTGATGTATTAACCTGTGTTATCTCGCAAAAGCTGGTTCCGGGATTAGACGGAAAATTGGTATTGGCAAAGGAAGTTCTGGTGGCAACAGGCGCCGTACGAACGGCGATCCGAAATGGTAACACGGATGAGATTTATCAATTGATTTATCAATCCAGTCATCTTGGCATGATTACCATGGAGCAGGATCTGGTTCGTCTATATCAGAGAGAAAAGATCTCATATGAAGAAGCCTATGGTCACGCCAATATCAAGAAACGATTTGAAGATTTGATCAAATACTATAAACCGTAGAGGACTTATGCGAAAAGAAGCTGTTGGCATCGCGATCAATGGACGCGAAGTTAAAATTGCTCATGTTTACCTCGAAAAGAATCGCCTGGCAGTCGATTTTCTCGAAAGCGCAACCCTGGTTTCCGATCTTGATGATATTCACACAGGCTCAAAAAAAATGAAGAAAGCCGAAGCAACGGTATTGGAAGAGGACGCGTTCGAACTGGAAGAAACCTACCAGGAAAAAGAAACCCCCAAAGAGGAAGAGACAGGGCAAAAAAACATAGATATTCTATATTCGTTATTACGAAAATTTGCAGCTAAAAAGATAAAGGTTGGATTCAATATCCAGCCAACCCGTGTCAGCTATCAGGACCTTGATACGCATCTTGACTATAATAAAAATGCCTTCCGCGGATCCCTGAAAAGCAAAATCGACCAGTGGAAACAGGGCTTCAATGCCCTGGACAATGTTTCGGTGATCACCCGAAAAGACGGAACGCTGTGCAACATCTTTTGTGACACGCAGCAGCCACCTATCATAAATGTGCTGGAGCAGATCAACGCGTTCTATAAAGGGAATCTATTTCTGTCACTGATGGACTCTAACGAAATTTCGCTTGTAAATTTAACGCGCGCCAGCTATAATTTTGATTACACAAGCGATGTATCCGTTATCGTTGAAGTGGAAAACGAGTTCAGCCGCATTATTTTCATGAAAGGCGAAGACCTGCTGAATGTCTCCCAGATTATCACGGAAAAATTTTCACCGGATTTAGTGAAAATTATCTATAGTAAAATTATTTACGAACTCGATAATCTGAACATCAAAAAAGTAGCTAATATTCTACTATCGGGGAAGGCAAGTACGTTCAATGCCAAATCATTTTTCGAGAAAAAATTTCCAGGTGTGGAAGTCGGATTTGTGGTTTCGCAACCGCTTGCTGAAAACTTATCCACACAATTCAGCCGGGAAAACCTATCCGAATATGCCATCCCGATTGCGCTGGCATGGAAAGTGGTCGATCCGAAAAACGAGAGCTTTATTCATACCAATTTGCTGCCTTCGCACATCATCGACCGGCAGAAGCTTCTCAAACTTTCATTCGCCAGTTATGTATTGTTATTTCTTCTTGGAGCGACAGCATTTTTCTTCACTTTGAAAATTACAGCTAACAAGCTGGAGATCAACTCAATAAAACGGAAAAATGCGGCTTTAACGAAGCGCATTAATAATAGCGAGCAAACCGTTAAGCTTGTTCATGAAAAAGAATCGCAAATCGCAATGTTGGAAAAGCGATTGTCGCTCTCGGACAGCCTGAGCTCCGGAGCAGACCAGTTACTCAGCTTTCTGGAGAAACTGAATGAAAGCGTGCTAACCAATCGTTCCATCTGGGTTGACGAGCTTCTAAGCGGATCGAAGGGACTTATCGTAAAAGGCAGGTCGACACGGCGTTCCAGTGTACCGCAGCTTTCACAAGCACTGGGCGGCGGCAAGATCAAAAAACTAATCCGTAATGATTCAGAAGGAAGAAGTAATCTCTATACATTTGAAATGGAAGTGGAATGGAATGAGCAATATTACGATTCCCGTTTTAAACGTGAAGAAATACCGGGCGGTATTCCGCTGGAACGTAGCGGAGAGAACCAGACAATCCTCGCCGGCAACAACAACGAGATCATTGCCAGTGAACTGTCCAAAAATACCGCTCTGAATGAGTATTTGGCTGAAGATGATCTATCGCAAAACGTGATTCCCGGTAAACCCGGAAATGGCAGGCGGGATACAAGCCCGCAAGTCGAATCATTTTCAAATAGCTCAACAGAACAGAATTATGCGAATGCCGATGAATCAACGAAAAGCGATCGAGGACAGCCGAGTTATGAAAGCAAAAACGTCGGTAATGGGTACAGTGATT
>WJJN01000019.1 GCA_014729735.1 Candidatus Zhuqueibacterota bacterium | reverse complement strand
GAGAACCGGTTGATTTTTCAAAGCGACAAGAAATGGCTTTATCCGTTATTCGATTTTGAAAATTTTTTAATAGAAAATAATTCATATTCACCGTCCGAACTGATGGTTTACGATAAAATCGTGGGTCGGGCTGCAGCACTGATGTTCGCTTATCTAAACATAAAAACTGTTCGAACTACAACAATGAGTATTCGAGCCAGGCAGATATTTAAACATTATAAAATAGATTTTGAATGCGAACAAGAGGTTGATAAAATAAGTTGCCGCACCGAAGAAATTTTACAGAATGAGTTTAATGCGGGAAATGCTTATCGCATTCTGAAATCCCGGGCAGGCTTGTTATAGGAAAATATCCTGAAAATTGACTTTGTATAATTGAACGAAAATTATAATTTTGGAAATCCTTGGAAATGCCAGGAAAGTATTGGTTACCGATCATTTTCTTGCTCTTACTCTCGAATTGTTCCGGAAATCGGAATATAGAAAATATTTTGGATTCGACATATCAAACGAAAATGATTTCCTCGGGCAACAATTCACCCACAATCGATTTGAGACAGAATCATCTATCCGATCTTATCGTTTTGCTTCACCATCGCATTGCATTGAGAAACATACAGAATTACTTCACATGGTCTGATGAAAAACTAAACAGCAAATTAGATACGTTATTACATCAGGATTTGATCAAACGTTTGAGCCTGAATGTATACGTTCCGACGTGCATGGTGATTAGCAGAAAAGAAGGCAGGGAGCTTCAGGAACTTGCAGATTTAGTGGCTCCGGAATTTGCTGAAATTATCATTCATAAAATTCCGGATATTAAAAATCAGGTCGATAAAATCGATGCCTTGAAAAAACACTCGTTCAGTAGTCTGTCATTTCTCATTCTCAGTAATGTATTAATGGATAACTGGCAAATCGATAATATCGAATCGAAATTTTTAAAAGCCGAACGACCGTTGCGAAATGGCAAGCACTTCTATTTTTCGCTTCAAGAGCGCTCGGAGAATGAATACAAAGAGCCGTTCGGGATTTACGGAAATGAAATGAAAAGCTATGGCAACATCATGGTCGGGATTTATGGAAATCAGCGCTACGCAAAGAATTTCATAAACCTGAATAAAAATGATTTGAACGAGCTGTTTGGAATGTCGGAGTTGGATGATATCGATCAATTTAAACACAATTTATTGGAAGAACTAATCCGGCAAAATGCGAATCCCGAATACCCCATGGAAGAAATCTGCAGTTCGGGATTTAATAAAATAGGATTGATGGCTGGTGATTCACCGGCAATTCCGATTTTGAGCCGCAGAGATTATTCCCGTATAAGTAAAATTGCAGGGCTTATTACGAATGAGCTGATCCGATTTCTGGAGCAAAAGAAACATCAAATCATGACTACATATCAAAATTCCCGCTATGAAAATGAAATTACGTTCGAAGAATACTTCATCTGGTGGTATCATTTCTTCTATACAAAAGTCACAAATTTGTTGGCAGCCAAAGGTTTTATAGAGATCCCGAAATCCGGTTACACAACTTATATTATCAAATGGTCATGATGTATGGACCAGGATGTAATGCTTGCCTATCACGAAATCACTCCAGGCAAACCGTTTTCCCTTCCACAAGTTGCGGGATTGCGTTTCACGCCGATTGAAGTGGCGCGCGGCAATGTGCGCGGATCAGTGATCTTCCTGGCTGATTTTGCAAATCGCAAGAAATGTCTATTTTTATGGGACATCGATCATCCTGGAGCTGCACGACTCACTGATGAAAAACCAAATCTTGAAATCATTGTTGAATATAAAGATCTTTTGCAAAATCCTGATATTCTGTTTTTGGAAACAAACGGCTGGAAAGTAAATTCACCGGGACACGGATCGCTGATCGATGCACAACCATATCTTGATATTATCAATCCCCGCCAAGTCATTTTGCTCCATTTGAGCGGACATTCAGACATGCCGGATAAACCCGCGTTCGGCTGGAGCGATGTACAATGGCAGCAGAATATTTACCGAAATCCCCTGTATATAAATCACGCCCTCATCGCCGGAAATCAGGGGGATGATAATTCCCCTGTGATGCTGCATTATTCCCTGTTAAAATAAAATTTCACAGGAACCAAAAATCAGAAATTTCGTAACATCGTTGTAATTCAGGCGTCGTATTTTAGATGACTTTTTCCTTATCAAGGAAAATGTAATTTACTTAGCGCAGAATATTTGTATTGTAGATGTATTCAAAGACTCTGATTCCCTTTTGTAAAGCAAGGGCGCGTGTTTTTAATTTTATATAACATTGCCCGGATTTCATTTGCCAAAAAGACGGCGCACATTCGGCTTCGATGGGGGCTTGAGATTTTAGCATTCTCATACCGGGACGATATTTGACTATAGAAAAATTACCTATGTGAAAGGACCACTTATGACGAAACGATCTCTGATTCTTGTTCTGGCGCTGATTATCAGCACAGCTTATTCACAAGATCAAACAAAAGGAACGATAAGCGGATTTGTGTATGATGCCAAAACCGGTGAAGGTTTGATTGGAGCCAATGTATTTTTGCAGGATACCTATTTTGGCTCGTCTACAAATGTTAGCGGCTACTATTCCCTGCCGAAAGTGCCGGTGGGCAATTACACCCTGGTCTGCCAGTACATCGGCTATGAGACATTCTCGACATCCGTAAAAATAACTTCGGATATGGACGAACAGCTCAATATTCAACTGGAGCCTGCTACCATCGAAACGGAAGAAGTTTATGTGTATGCCGATTCAGTGCGTACCAGCGTGCAATTATACCGTAAACCGATTTCCAAGATTCGGTTGAAGCCGCGGGAAATCGAACGCATCCCCCAGGTTGTGGAAGCGGATTTGCTGCGCTCACTGCAAACAATGCCGGGTATTCTGCCGGTGTCAGATTATTCCTCGGAGCTTTATGTGAGAGGCGGTACACCGGATCAAAATTTGTATATGATCGATGGTGCGGATGTTTATAATCCCGAACACTTCTTCGGACTCTTTTCCACATTTAATACCGATGCCATCAAAAACGTGGAAATTTCCAAGGGCGGTTTTGGTGCCGAATATGGCGGACGCCTCTCATCCGTGCTTGATGTTACGAACCTGGATGGAAATCGCCGCGAGTATGAGGGAAAAATTGCCATCAGCCTGCTGTCGGCTAAAACCACAATGCAGTATCCGTTAGGAGATTTTGGGGCGATTTCCGGTTCTTTCCGCCGGACATATTTCGATCAAACGCTGGGACGGGCAATCGATGATATTCCGGATTATTTCTTTTACGACGGGCATTTGAAAGCTTACATCGATATCAATCAAAAAAATAAATTGACGATCAGCTTTTATAAAGGTCAGGATAACCTGGATTTTCAACTGGATAATGCCACCACCGAAGAAGAGGAGCTAGATTACGATTGGGGTAATACAACATACAGCATCCGCTGGACGCATATTTTTTCTTCTTCGTTATTTGGAAATTTCTGGACCACTTTTAGCGATTTCGATTCGGATTTTAGTTTCGAGGAGTTTATGGAAGAAAACGATATGGGAGACCGTTCGTTGAAAGGAAATCTGGAATATTATTATTCACAAAATCTGAATTTCAAATTAGGCTTTGAATATAAATCACTGCACGGAACATTCCGGCAGATATTTCCCGGCGGCAGAGTGGATGTGGATCGCTGGGGAAAATATGTTGCATCTTACATTCAATCCGAATGGAATCCTGTCCCTCTACTCGAAATACAGACCGGACTTCGTTACAATTATTTCGACAGCAATAAATCGTTCCAAAATCTCGCGCCGCGACTGAGCGTGAAATACCGGCTGACAGATACGATAAATCTCAAGAGCGCGTTCGGTGTATATCATCAGTATCTGTTCAGAATCCCGCGCACCTTTATTGCAGATATCTGGACCAGTTCCGATGAATTCTACGGAAGTTCGAATTCGCACCATTATATTGCGGGTTTTCAAAAAGAGCTGGCAGATAATTTTAGTCTGGAGATCGAAACATATTACAAAGATTACAGCAATATTTATTCGTATGATTACTTCTTTTACACAGATTTGCAGCCGGAAAATTATACCGGCGAGGGCGAACCCATTTATCAAAGTACGGAAGGGCTTTTTAATAGCGGGAACGGGCATTCGTATGGTCTCGAGTTTTTGTTTCGTAAAAATAGCGGACCAATCACCGGTTGGGCTTCCTATTCTTTGAGCCGTACCGTGCAAAAAATCGAAGGTGTCAATCAAGGTAAAGATTTTATTCCCCGGCATGACCGCACGCATACGGTGAATTTGATCGGAAATTTTGACATTAAAAATTCACTGCGTCAATTGCGCGGAGTCGATTATCACCGGGACAGGACATCGTGGCGTTTGGGCGTCGGGCTGGTTTACTCGACCGGTCAGCCAATTACTACGACCAGCTCAATTTACGTAACCAATCCATTGCCGGATCAGAATTTCTACAGCGGGTACAATCTCTTTCCCACCGAGAGAAATAATTTCCGGCTGCCGGCATATTTCAGGTTCGATTTGAGCCTGACCATGGAAAAACGTTATAAATCCTGGACACTCGCCCCGTATTTGCAGGTTTTCAATGTAACGAACCGCAAGAATGTATGGTTCATCGATTATGATGATGAAATTCAGGGCAATAAATTGATCCAGAAAGTTGATACATTCAGCATGTTTCCTATTCTACCGACCATTGGCGTAACGATGACTTTTTAACTAAAGATGGAGATTACCGTGAAAAAATATATTCAATATTTAATGATAGCTACACTGATTACTTTGACAACCGGTTGCGGTGATGTTCCGGTTAGCGTTGATGAAAATACCTATGAACCCAAAATTGTCGTCGATGGAATTATTATGCCCGGTCATCGCGTGGAAAATATTCGCATTACCCGCAATTTTGCATTAAACCGGGATATTGATTTTACCGACTTTTTAATTACCGATGCCACCGTGGGAATCACCGATTTGGGGAGTGGTGATGAATACCCGCTGAGCTATAATGCGCTGACCGGAGCGTATGAATCTGACGATGATAATCTGATCATCGAATATGGAAAGCAATACCAACTTTCTGTGCAGGCAACCGTGGATGGAAAAAACTTATCAACGACCACAGTTACGACAGTCCCCCGGGATGGCTTTTCTATTCGTGAAGCAGATTCTAAACTAACACCACTCACGTATCGAGAGCGAGATGAGAGTGGCTCCCTTAAGCTATTTACTCTTGCCTTCGATCGGTCCATTGACACGGATTCGTACATTGCTTCCATTGTTGCACTGGATGCTTCTAAAGAATCGTTTGTTATTGACAATCCTTTCGAGATTGAGGTCGAGGATTTGGATGAGGATAATTTGTTCGGTCTGCTTCAGCATCAGTCGCAGTGGATGCAAACGCAAACTGGAGGGGATAATCTCTCGAAATTAGAGATATTGTGGTTCACACTGTGGTTTTACGGCAGATACCGGATTATTCTCTACGCCGCTGATGAAAATTTGAAAGACTATTTTCTCACGCATAAAAACATACAGGATATCGACGGTAATTTGTGGGAGCCCAAATTTCATTTTGAAGGAGACGGCATCGGTGTGTTTGGCGCCGCATTAACAGACACGGTATTTGTCGAAGTTTTGAAAGAATAGCAACGAACTCAATTATCGAGCATTTTTCGAAAAGCGCCGGGATAATTCGTGATCACATTATCCACGCCGTAATCTCGCATTCGAAGCAGATCGGCTCTCTCGTTCACAGTCCATACATGGATTTCTTTATTGGACGAGTGCAGTGCTTCGACAATATCTTTGCTGACAAGTCGATAATTGCAGCTTAAAACATCAAAAGCATCTTCGAGCAGCATTTTCTGCGGATGCGGCATGTAGTTCATGATGAGCCCTGTTCGCAGCATAGGGGATATATGGTGGATCATTTCGATATAGGAACGCTGAAATGAAGTAAGGATACACTGTTCTCCGAAATCTCTCTCATCGATAAGTTGAATCAGTTTTTCGATATGTGCAGGGATAAATACATTGGATTTTATTTCGATATTCAGGTGCACATGTCCCTGCACCAGGTCGATCACTTCCTCCAGTGTCGGAACACGTTCGTCTTTGAAATTTGAATCGAACCAACTCCCGGCGTCCAGTCTCAGGATTTCAGGATATGTTAAATCATGCACATATCCTTCTCCATTCGTGGTACGATCAACGCGATCGTCGTGCATCAAAATAATTTGTTCGTCTTTGGTGATGTGAATATCGATCTCGATATAATCAGCATTTTCGTCTACCGCTTGTTTGATCGCTGAAAGGGTATTTTCCGGTGCATTTCCTGACGAGCCCCGATGTCCGGTAATTTCCATATTAATTGTTTTCTTTTTTAATGAATTCATTCAGTTCATTTAGTAACTGCCGGGGATTTTCCGCGTTGTCCTGTTCGAATAGCTCACTTACCGAACACCACAAAGGTTCTCCACAACGGATACATCGAATTCCGCGCTCTGTTAAAAATCGCACTGCTTTGGGATGGTTCAGCGCCAAATCTTCGACAGGAGTATCAAATGTGATTTCATGTTGGGTTGATCTATCAGTTGCCACAGCTATCTCCCTTTTTGCAAAAAAGCGATGGCAGCGAGAACACTGCCACCGCATAATACAAATTAGTCGCCAAATTTAATACCCTGAGCCAGCGGTAAATTCGTGGACCAGTTGATTGTATTT
>WJJN01000217.1 GCA_014729735.1 Candidatus Zhuqueibacterota bacterium | reverse complement strand
TCGTTTTCGTCCACAGGGGGCTGTTCATCACTGATTTCCCGTGGATTTGCTTTTACACGGGTTTTCACAACCCAGGCTTGATCAAAGCCTTTACTGATTGCCAGTTGTTGTAATTTATCAGCCTCGAAACGCGAGGTACAATCTCCAATTCGGACTTTATAATACGGACTGTCATAAATCAAGTAAATATTTTCATTCATTTTTAAAATAGCTTCTCTTTGGATTTCACGGGCTGTTTCTTCGTTCGGTACAGCACAGATTTGAACCCGGTAGCCAGTGACCTCAGCAGCTCGATCTGTTGAAATAGAGATGTTGTCGAGTATCGAATCATCGACATCGCTTTTGGCTTCGGTTTCTTGTTTCTGTTTGATCTTTAGTTCATAATCGTTTAAAATAAGGGGATCAAAATTTTCATTGATATATCCCATTTTCCCCGAATCTGAAGCACGATCTCTTTTCATCTGTTTGTTCGATGCGCAGGAAGATAAAATGAAAATCAACAAAATTGCGGCTAATTTTTTATACACGAAACGCCTCCAATGTTTATGAAAAATTGCGATCTAAATATATACATTATTCGCATGAAAATCAATGAAAAAATATGGAATTTCAAACGAGCAACATCTGTATCCGTTAAGATAATTCATCCCGGAGAGTAGAGGTAAAAAATGACTTGTGATTTACTTAAAACGTTATACGTAATTGCTCTATTATTATTGTTAAGTTTACCTTCATACCCGAAGACCTCGAATTCACAAATACCATCAGATTCGAAACGGACTTCTTCGCCCACCAAAAAGCAGGAACTCAATAACCTGAGAATGCTTATGAGGGAGTTCAGGAAAGTCGAACTGGCAACCAAATGCGCCAGAAATGCTGTTAAAGCCTTTTCGGATTCATCTTTTCTTCCTTCACTTTTATTTAATTTAGCCGAATGGGAAGTCCGTTACGCGAAAGAACAGTTCAATCTGGAAATGGAGAAATATGCGTTGTTGCTACGTAAATGCGAAAAAGACACCACAGGCTGCAATGACCTGAGCGATCCGTTAATCGACTACAGCGCCGCATTGAAAGTCTGCCGCAGATTATTAAATGATTATCCGCAGCAGCCTTTTATCGACAAAATAATGTATCGCACCGGTGTATGCCTCTATGAAACCGGAAAGCGAGATAGTGCAAAGGTCCTATTTATACAACTATCGGAACAATGTCCGGATAGTTCATATATTCCCGAAGTATTTTTCAGAATAGGAGAGTGCTATTTCGATGAGCAGCAGTTTGAAAAGGCGCTCAATGTTTATAATAAAATCATCGAATCCTGGGATAGTCCTTACTTTGCAATGGCGCTTTATAAAAGAGCATGGTGTTATTATCAATTGAATGATTATCCACAGGCAGTGAGTACGTTTTTCTATTTGTTAAAGGACATCGACTTAATCGAAAAAATGGATACCGAGCTATTGGGCAAATCACAAGTCGAATTGAGGGACGAAGCACTCGAATACATTGCATACTGTTTTACGGATATGGGCGGGATCGAAGTTGCCCTGAGTTTTATAAAAGAAATCGGGGGCTCTAATTTCACTCCTCGCATTTTACAAAAAATGGCAGAAACTTATTTTGAAAGAGATTTTTTCGAAGAAGCCATTAAGGTTGATAAGCTAATCATTCGCTCGTTTCCAACTTTCAGATATGCGCCAGATATAGCGTTTAATATGTTTAAAAGCTATAATAAAATTGGTCAAATCGATAATGCATTCGCGATCCGTCGAACGGTTTCTCGCAATTTTGGTCCTCGAAGTAAATGGGCTCGAATAAATAACAGCAAGGAGGACCGGGAAAATGTTAATGCCATTCTTGGAGAGATTGACTATGTTGTTGCAACTCCCTATTTGCAGCGCGCAGACAGTTTGTTCACTGCTAAAAATTACGATAAAGCGATTGATACCTACAAGAGTTTTCTCAAAACTTTTCCAAAAGACGAACGCACCGTGCATTGTGCGTTTTATCTGGCGGAAAGCTTATATGAATTACAAAATTATGATGACGCTGCTCTGGCTTACAAACACATCGTTACGACTTTTCCGGAAAGTGAAGTAGCCGAGGACGCAGCTTACAACAGGATCATCTGCTACGATCTTCTTATCGAAAATGCAGCACTCGAGCCGGATACTCTACGACTAACATCTTCCGGAAAATTATTCAAAGTGCCCTTAAACACCAAAGTTCATCGTAAACTTATTGCAGCATGCAAAGATTTCACCAAATGGTTTCCCAAAAGTGATAAGGCGACAGAAATCGAACTTAAGGTAGCTGATATTTTTATGAAAGCCACACACTATAAACTTGCTGAAGTTTATATGAACAGAGCACTATTCGCAATCCTGAAAAATAATCGGGGCAGACAATATTATACGAAGACCCTGAATATGTTGGCGCAGGCAAATTTCAAGCAGGAAGATTTTAGTCAGGCTGAAAAATGGTACAAATTGCTGATCAAATCG
The DNA here is from genome assembly GCA_014729735.1 of Candidatus Zhuqueibacterota bacterium. GTDB lineage: Bacteria > Zhuqueibacterota > Zhuqueibacteria > Thermofontimicrobiales > Thiofontviventaceae > Mariaggregatimicrobium. The sequence continues at coordinate 3,398 of WJJN01000217.1, read as the reverse complement.
AGCCCTGATTCTGCCGAGCTAATTGAAAAATCAAAGACCATGATGGCGTCTGCAAGCTACAAAGTTGCCGAATCGCTCAGGGAAAACGGAGATGCAAACGGCGCTGCTCTGAAATTTGAACGCGCAGCCGCATCCGCGCAAGACGTGAAAGTTGCCGAAGCCGCACTATTCGAAGCCGCTATTCAATTTGAAAAAGCAAATAAATTAAGAAGAGCGGCAATCAATTTTGAAGCATTTTGCAAAAAATATCCTGATTCGGGTAATTATGCTCAGGCACTTCTGCACGCTGCGAGAAACCGTGAAAAACTGTCGCAATGGTACCTTGCTGCCAAGAATTATATTGCACTGTACGAACATAATCCGAATTCGCAGGAAGGCGCCAGCTCATTATATAATGCAGGTATCAATTATGAGAATGCCAAAGACTGGAAGTCGATGATTAAAATATTCAATGATTTTCTCGCCCGATTTCCTAATGAAAAAGACAGGCTGCAAGAAGCTCTATTCAAGGTGGGATTCGCTTATGAGAAAAGCGGTAAATCGATTCAGGCAAATCAAATTTATCGTCAGCTTATTAATAACCACCAAGTTCTTTTGGAACAGGGAGAATTTGCCGATGATTACATTGCGGCGCGAGCGCAGTACCGACTTGGAGAAATGAAGCACAAGCGTTTCTCGGATTTGAAACTAAAACCGCCTTTTCAATTGAATATGCAGCGTAAACAAGCCGCTTTTAATGAAATGCTGGAGGAGTGTGTTAAAGTTGCGAAATTTAATGTGGCTGAATGGACTACTGCTGCTTTTTACAACATTGGTTACGCGTACGAAGAATTTTCGCTGGATATTCTAAATTCTCCGGCTCCAGCAGAATTGACAGAAGAGCAGTTAAAAGATTATTGGAATATGATAAACGAAAAATGGGTGATTCCTCTGGAAACAGAGGCACTAAAATATTACAAGACTAACATTGAACTGACTTTAGAGCATGATCTGGAAAACACATGGACTACCAAAACCAAAGACCGGGCTGCTTATCTTGCAAAGAAATTGGAAAATTATAAAAACAGCCAGGCTAAAATAAAACAAGCCATGGAAACAACCGAAGAAACACCACCCACGCAGGATGTAAACAAAACACTGTGAAAATTTGAATTTTTCTTAACATTTTCAAATTCTTATTTCTCTGGAACGGGACTTGCCGATGTTGAAAAGAACGTATTAACCAAAGGGAAACGAAAAATGGAAAAACAAGTGACGCTACTCATCGACGGTCACATTCATATTTATCCTCATTATAAATTAACCTTAGCGATTAAAAATGGCATCTCAAATCTATATAAATCTGCTAAAGAATCTGATTCTTTCGATAATAGTCAAAAGCAAATTCCTGTTTGGATGCTGGTTGAACGCTACGATTGTAATTTTTTCGACCAAATAGTAAATGAAACGTCGCTATCGATAAACGGTTACACACTACAAGCAGCCGGTGACGGAACGACCATAATCGTGATGGAGAAAAATGAACCCGTACTGTATATTTTTGCAGGTAGACAACTTGTCACAAAAGAAAACCTGGAAATACTATCACTCATTTCTCCATTTAATTTAAATGATCGCGAATATTCTATAGAGGAAGTGATTGAGAAAGTCAATGAAAATGGCGGCGTACCTGCTCTTAACTGGGCACCCGGGAAATGGTTCTTCTCCAGAGGCGAGATTGTTAAAACTGTATTGAACAAATATTCGCCGGATCGATTATTGATTGGAGATACATCGCTACGGACTGAAATATGGTCCATGCCGAGACTCATGTCTCAGGCACGCGACAGAAATTATAAGATAGTTGCGGGATCGGATCCACTACCCTTTGAAGATGAAGAGCATCAGATCGGCAAATATGGCTTCGCAGTATCCGCCTCATTCGATGAAGCAAAACCCGCGGAATCAATGCGGAATATTTTGCGCGATACGAAGCTGCCTTTCAATTTTATCGGTAACAGAAATAGCTTGTTTACATTCAGCAGGCGACAATTCAAGATCATGACAGCATAAAAAAATCGCTCAGCACATTACATGCTGAGCGACAGGGGGGTATAAAAAATATTGAATATTGTTACATTATTTAACGGCATCTTTTAAAGATTTGCTTGCCGTAAATTTTGGTCTCTTTGTTTCAGGGATCTGAATCTTCGCTCCTGTTTGTAAATTCACACCAGTGCGAGCTGAATATTTTTGAACCTTAAAAGTACCGAATCCCTGAAATGTAAATGTATCACCTTTCACCAAAGCGTCTTTAATTGCTGAGAATACAGCATCAATCGCTTCGCCGGCTGCCTTTTTTGAAGACACACCGTCAACCATTGCTACTCTGTCGATGAGTTCAGCTTTCGTCAATTTAATTCACCTCCTCTCATTTTATTTTCGTTAAGATAACGTATGCCTTAAAAATTGTCTTATATTAATAAATTTTATGGATAAAGTCAATAAAAAATTTCAGTTAACAATTTTATATGTAAATTTATTGCATATAGCTTTTTGGGTCAATAAAATATCTTACAAACAAACAACCTCTTTTGTGTATTAATTTCAACAACTTATATTATTTTCAAAATATCTTCACTGTATAAATCAGGATTTAAATATCGGTTTTAAAAAAATTAAGTTTTTGATACATTTTCTTGAACACCATTATTTATCGGGATGTCCAGCCGGATTCAGGCACTCTGAGATCATAAAATTACTGCTTTCCTTTTTTGAGACTTTTCAAATTTTTATCCAATTGCGGAACTGCAAATGTTAAATATGTAAATAAATGTTCATCGATAAACCGTTTATCAAGTTGATACGCGGCTTGCTTGCCATTAACCATCAAAGGAGTCTTCCGCTGCAAATTTACATTAAATTTCAGACGCTGTCCGGGATTCAATTTTTCACTGACCACAATATCCGCTGTTCTGCTTTGCGGATATCTGAAATCAATTGTCCAGGGTACCTCTCCAGCGGCATAATCCAGTTCCAGTTCGAATTCGCTGCCAGTTTTTATCATATCGACGAAGATGCTGTCGCTTACAAACGGGATCATGTAACGCACTGCCGAGATGCCCGTCGGTAAGTGCGGTCGCAGCGTGATTTTTCTATTCGGCACGTCAGGTCGCAAACCAAACAAATCCTGATATATATTTCGAATATATTCAGCCAGGCTCCATGCCTGCGAAACAGCCCCCGATGCTTTCGGCAGCCGTTCGCCTTTTTGCGGGAGAGCATCGAGCAGCTCTGAAAGCGACCCCACGGTTCCACGGTCGATGATTTGGTTTGCTTCATTAAATAGTAATTCCTGTGCCAAATCATCATACCCAAATTCAAACATGGCTGTAATTACGGGACCTGCTAACCATCCC
>WJJN01000216.1 GCA_014729735.1 Candidatus Zhuqueibacterota bacterium | reverse complement strand
CTGTCGCAGGAAAAGCTTGAAATAATCAATGCTGATCGCGGTCGGGGAGAAATCACAGACCAGGGCATTGTACGCCATCTTGAAGGCAATATCCACTTGCGTCAGGGAGCGGCAGAGCTTTTTTGCGAACAGGTAACCTGGTATGTCGATCAAAACAAAACCGTGTTGAAAAAAAATGTTAGATTCATTGACGGACAGAAAACGCTGAAAGCAGATAAGATTATTTATCACAATAAAGAACAGGTGGCGCATGCAACGGGACACGTCGTTCTCATCGATTCCGTTTACAGGCTCACATCGAACAGAGCCACGTATTATGAAGAAGCGGAAAAAATCACTGCCGATGACAGTGTCAGAATTACGGATGATGAAAATTCCATTATTTTAACCGGACAGCATGCGGAATATTATAGCGAAACCGAATATGCAAAAGCAACAGGCGATCCAGTGCTCACGAAACTGGACAGCACCGGCAACAAAGAAATCGTGGTAACCGGCGATGTGATGGAATTGTTCGACGGTGGTGATCGTGCGATCGTAACAGATAATGTCGATATCACCCATGAAAAAACTACAGCGACGAGCAACAAGGCAGAATATTTCAAGGACGAAAACCGAATCCTTCTGTCTGATGAGCCAATAGTGCAACAAAAATTTGATAAACTAAGCGGTAATGAAATCGAGCTATTTTTCAAAAAACAGAATCTGGATAAAGTAATCATTAGCGGTGATGCAGAGGTCAGTTCACAGGTAGACACAACCTTTGACGACAGCCGGTTGAACAGACTGCTGGGCAATACCATCCGGTTGACCATCGAAGATAGTCGCCTGAAACAGGTGTTTGTGGAAGGTCAGGCAACCTGCTATTATTATATTATCGAAGATGAAGAATATAAAGGATTGAATAAAATAATAGGCGACCAGATCATCATGACACTGGACGAAGGCGAAATCAAGAAGATCATTATTGACAGTGATCCGCAAACGTCCTCCGGGATTTATTATCCGCCCGGTCACGAAAAAACCGAATCCTGATCCATTCGGAGCTGAAAATTGAACGGTAATTTATGGCATTAATATTAAAAGCTGAAAAACTGGTAAAAGTTTATCGCAAAAGAACTGTGGTAAACGAAGTAAGTCTTCAGGTTAAAGAGGGTGAAATTGTCGGACTTTTGGGACCGAATGGTGCAGGAAAAACAACCTCGTTTTATATGATTACCGGAATGATCCGACCGAATCGGGGCAAAATTTACATCGATGACAAAGACATCACGAAGTTGCCAATGTACAAACGTGCCCAGTTAGGAATCGGTTATCTGGCGCAGGAGCCGTCAATTTTTCGGAATCTGACAGTTGAAGAAAATGTGATGGCGATTCTGGAAACGCTGGATCTTTCACGTGAACAAAGAAAAGAACGATTGAAAAAATTGCTCTCGGATTTAAATATTTCTCATTTATGCAGGAGCAAGGCATATACATTATCCGGGGGTGAACGTCGGCGTGCGGAAATCAGCCGCGCCCTGGTCACCAATCCGAAATTTATTTTATTAGATGAACCGTTTGCCGGAATCGATCCGATTGCGGTTGAAGACATTCAAAATATAGTACACAGCCTGAAAGATAAGGGTATTGGCGTGTTAATTACCGACCACAATGTTCATGAAACGCTATCCATTACGGATCGCGCTTATCTGATGTATGAAGGCGTTGTGCTGAAGTACGGGACGTCGGAATTTCTGGCAAATGATCCTGAGACACGTAAATTATACTTAGGGGAAAAGTTCAAACTAAATCGGTAACGTATAATTAGTTGAAAGATGGAGTAGCTGACTTATGATGAATTTAGGTTTATCCCAGAGATTGGGGCTGCAAATGAAGCAATCCCCGCAGCAAGTATTGTTATCATCACTTCTCCAACTTCCGCTAGTCAGTCTGGAGCAGCGTATCAAGATAGAACTGGAGCAAAATCCGTTTCTGGAGGAAGAACTGGAAATGGAAGAAACTCTGGAACAGGAAATGGAGCTCAAGGAAAAGACGGAAGAAGAGGAATACGATTCCTCTGTTGACGGAGAAGAATATGAGGGAGATATTGCTGAAGGCGAAAAAGGGGAAGACGACAGAGAGGTTGACTGGGATACGATTTTAAACGATGAAAACAATTACGATTATCGACCACCAAAAGATAATAGCGCTGAAGTGTTCGAGAGACCTGATGCGGTTGAAACAGCTTTACCGGATCATTTACTGAGTCAGTTGCACATGACCAAGCTTTCCGATATTGAAATGGCAATCGGCGAAGAAATCATCTGGAATATCGGCGAAGACGGCTATTTAAAAGCAGATGTGGATGATATTGCTGAAAACTATAACGTTTCAGAGGACACGGTCGAAAAAGTGCTGAATAGCATACAGCGCTTCGATCCGGTGGGAATTGGCGCACGGAACCTGCAGGAATGTCTATTGATTCAGTTGCTGGAGATGGAAAAACCGCCCGAACTCGCGGTCGTCATCCTGAGAGATCATTTTGATGATTTTAAGAATAAACGTTTTGAAAAGATCACGAAAAAATTAGGAATTACTCTGGACGACTTCAAGAAAGCGCTGGATGAAATCACCAAGCTGAACCCCAAACCGGGCGAAGGATATATCGAGATCAATCAAAATTATATTATTCCTGATATCACCGTCGAGAAAGATAATGGTGACTATAAGATTCTTTTAAATGACTGGAATGTTCCACATTTACGAATTAACCACTCTTACAAAAAGTTACTACTTGATAAAAAGAATACTTCCAAAGAGACAAAGGATTATATTAAGCAGCGACTCGAATCAGCCCGCTGGCTGATCAACTCTATCCATCAGCGCCGCTTGACTATCCTCAAGGTCGTAGAAGCAATATTAGACAGGCAGCGTGATTTCTTCGATAAAGGGAAGAATTTCATTAAGCCAATGATTCTAAAAGATATCGCAGATGAAATCGGAATGGATATTTCAACGGTAAGCCGTGTAACGAATGGTAAATACGTACAAACGGATTATGGTGTTTTTGAATTGAAATATTTCTTCAGCGAAAAAATTAAACGAGATAATGGAGAAGATGTATCGAATAAAAAGGTACGAAATAAAATTAAAGAGATAATCTCCAAAGAAGACCCTCAAAAACCGTACAATGATCAAAAAATTGCGGATATATTGAAATCCGAGGGCTTCAATGTGGCAAGAAGGACAGTCGCAAAATATCGGGAGCAGATGATGATTCCTGTATCCCGATTACGGAGACGAATTGTATAACAAACGCGAAGGAGGAAATTATTTATGCGCGTTGGAAGTGATGGAAATATACGTTTTGGTGATGATGAGATAAAACTCCCGCAGATCAACAAAAAAATGGTGTTGATATTTTTGGGAGCTATTTTGCTTCTCATTCTCATCTTTTCTTCTTATTACACAGTAAAAACGGATGAAGTAGGAGTTGTTAAAAGATTTGGGAAATATCTAAAAACAACAGATTCCGGCTTGCATTTCAAATTGCCGTTCGGCATTGATACTGTGACAAAGGTGAAAGGCAGCAATTATATCTTCCCGGTGGAATTCGGCTATCGCACAGCAAAAGCGGGAGTGAAAACACAGTTTATTAAAGGGAGACAATACGAATCCGAATCACAAATGTTGACCGGTGATTTAAATATTGCAGAGGTTACGTGGGTTGTTCAATATCGAATAACCAATCCGCGGGATTATTTGTTCAATGTGATTGGGACAGGAGCACAGGGTCCGATCAAAACGATCCGCGATGTATCCGAAGCAGTAATGCGCAAAATTGTGGGTGACCATAGTGTGGATGAAGTAATTATTATCGAGCGACGTTCCATTGCGGAACAAGTCAGAGCCGAAATGCAGGAAATTTTAAATCGTTATGAAATAGGCGTTACTATCGAAACGGTGGAATTACAGGATGTGAATCCGCCGGAGCTTGTCCGTCCTTCTTTTAACGAGGTAAACGCTTCGCGGCAGGAAATGGAGAAGGTGATTAATCAGGCGTATGAAGCCTACAATAAAGTTGTTCCCAAAGCTAAAGGCGAAGCTGAAAAGACGATCAAGCAGTCAGAAGGATATGCCTTGAACCGTATCAACAGAGCCGAAGGAGATGCCGACAAATTTATGAGCATATATGAGCAGTACCGGCTCTCGAAAGATGTTACCCGGCGGCGCATGTATCTCGAGGCGCTTTCTCTGATTTTACCTAAAATTGAAAAAAAATATGTGGTTGATAGGAATTTGAAAAGTTTGCTTCCGCTGCTGCAAATGAATGAGAAGGGAGGCACCAAATGAAAAATCAAAAAGTTATAACATATATATTAGGTTTTCTCGCACTGGTCGTGTTATTTTTGCTGGTGAGCTCTATTTATATTGTTGATGAAACAGAGCAAGTGGTTATCACTCAATTCGGGCGACCGGTGGGAGAACCGGTCACGACTGCCGGCTTGCACTTAAAACTTCCGTTTATTCAGGAAGCGAATACTTTCGAGAAGCGTCTATTGGAATGGGATGGAATTCCCACTGAAATTTCGGCGCAAGATAAAGTATTTATTGAAATTGATACGTATGCTCGTTGGCGAATCATCGATCCGCTGAAACTTTTCCGTTCCGTAAGAAATGAGACAGGAGCCCAATCGCGATTGGACAACATAATCGACGCCGCAACTCGTGATTTTGTCACGAGTCATATATTGATCGAGGTTGTTCGCAGCTCAAACCGAAAAATGGAGATAATCGAAACAGAACTGGATATTGAAACCAGAACGAAAATCGATTCCATAAGCGTCGGTAGAAGCAATATTTCGAAAGGTATCCTCGAAGCTTCCAAAACTAAAGTTTTGGAATATGGGATCGAATTAGTAGATGTAAGAATAAAACGAATCAACTATATTCAATCCGTGCGGCAAAAGGTTTTTGATCGCATGATCGCTGAACGTCTGCGAATTGCCGAAAAATACCGGTCACAAGGACAGGGGAAAAAAGCCGAGATCGAAGGTGACATGGAAAAAGAACTTCAGAAAATTACGTCCGAAGCATATCGGACGGCGCAGGAGATCAAGGGAAAAGCAGATGCCGAGGCGATTCGCATCTACGCCCGTGCGTATGATCGCGATCCGGAGTTCTACTCGTTTCTGAATACGCTGGAAAGCTACAAAAAAACAATCGATGAAAACAGCACGATATTACTAACCACTGATAATGACTATCTCAAATATTTGGAATCTATAAGCGGACAATAAATGACATGAAAGGAAGTGAATGTACAAAGCAACGACCATTTTAACCGTCAGATTTAATAATAAAATTGCAATGGGTGGTGACGGTCAGGTAACTTTTGGTGATACTGTTTTAAAAGCGAAGGCGAAGAAAATACGTAAATTATATAATGACTCAATCCTCGCAGGATTTGCAGGGACCTCGGCTGATGCGTTTACGCTCTTTGAAAAATTTGAAAGCAAACTGGAGCAATACCGTGGCAATCTGTACCGTTCTGTTGTCGAATTGGCAAAAGACTGGCGTACGGATAAATACTTGCGCCGGCTTGAAGCCCAACTGGCAGTTGCTAATACTGATCACATTTTCTTGATTTCTGGAAACGGAGATGTGGTGGAACCGGACGATAACGCAATCGCACTCGGTTCCGGCGGCGGCTATGCATTAGCAGCAGCCCGGGCACTTATGCAGAACACTGAACTGGATGCGCACGAGATTGTACAAAAATCCATGGAAATTGCCGGATCGATTTGCATCTATACAAATACAAATATTACAGTCGAAACCTTATGAGGATTGAAATGAAAGAATTGACTCCGAAACAGATCGTAACACGTTTAGACAAATACATCATCGGTCAGGACCGAGCAAAAAAATCGGTAGCAATAGCGCTTCGCAATCGCTGGCGGCGTCAACATGTCACGGACGATTTGCGGGAAGAAATTATGCCCAATAATATCATCATGATCGGACCCACGGGTGTCGGTAAAACTGAAATTGCACGCAGACTTGCAAAATTAGCAGGAGCACCGTTCATTAAAATCGAGGCGTCCAAATTCACAGAAGTCGGATATGTCGGTCGGGATGTGGAATCCATTATCCGCGATCTCGTGGACCTCGGTGTGTCGATGGTACGCGCCGAAAAAACCGAGGAGGTACGAATTAAAGCGGAAGAATTAGCCGTTGATCGGTTGCTCGATGTACTGCTCCCGCCGATCAAACCGCCGAAAAATAAATCCGATGAAGAAGAGTCCGAGAATGAAGAGCTTTACCAGAAAATGCAGCGGACACGGGAAAAGCTAAAAAAGCAATTGGAAGATGGCAAACTGGATGACCGGACCGTAGAACTCGAAGTTCCTTCTGAAAACTTCCCGTTAATGCAAGTCATTTCTCCCATTGGGATCGAAGAGATGGGATTGAATATTCAGGAAATATTTGGACCGATGCTACCGCAAAAAACCAAGAAGCGTAAAATGACTATTCCCGAGGCAAAGCAGCACTTGATCCAGGAGGAATCACAAAAACTGATCGATATGGAAGCAGTGATCAAAGAAGCGATCGAACGGGTAGAAAATTCCGGTATTGTTTTTCTGGATGAAATAGACAAGATTTCCGGGGACAACGGCAGTCAGGGTCCCGATGTATCCCGAGCCGGCGTCCAGCGCGATTTGCTACCAGTGGTGGAAGGAACCAATGTGCTGACAAAATACGGGATGGTGAAAACAGATCATATTTTATTCATCGCCTCCGGCGCGTTTCATGTCTCGAAACCATCTGATTTGATACCCGAATTACAGGGACGATTTCCGATTCGCGTGGAATTGAACAGTCTGACCACAGAAGATTTCGTTCGTATTTTGACAGAACCGGAAAATGCGCTGATCAAACAGTATAAAGCACTCATGGATACCGAAGGTGTGATTATCGACTTTTCAAAAGATTCGATTTGGGAGATCGCAAGAACCGCAAGCGAAGTCAATGAAAAAGCTGAAAATATCGGCGCCCGACGTTTACATACAATCATGACCACATTGCTCGAGGATTTTCTGTTTGAAGTCCCGGAATCAAAAATTGATTCGATTAAGATCACTCAACAAATCGTTAGAGAAAGATTGAAAGAGATCGTCGAAGATGAGGATTTAAGCCGCTACATTCTATAGTTTCTTTTTTGCAAGATGGAATCTAAAGATTATTTTTGATAAGGAGGGTAGTTAATGAAAAAGGATTTTCTATCGATCGCTGATCTGACAACAGAAGATATTGACGAGATTTTCGACTTAACAACGGAACTGAAAACAAAACTGAAAAACGGTGAGATTTATGAGCCCTTAAAAGGCAAAACTCTCGCCATGATCTTTCAAAAACCTTCTGCCAGAACCCGGATTTCTTTTGAGGCGGGCATATTTCAATTAGGAGGACATGCAATATATCTTGCACCGGCGGATATCGGGATCGGCACGCGCGAGCCGGTTGCGGATATTGCGCGGGTGTTATCGCGTTATAACGACGGAATAATGGCACGACTCTATGGGCATGAGGATATCGAGGCACTGGCTAAGTTTTCCTCCATCCCGGTCATTAACGGACTGACGGACTTAACGCATCCGTGCCAGATTATGGCAGATGCATTCACGATTCTGGAGCATCGTAAAACGCTCAAAGATATCCAGGTCACTTTTATCGGCGATGGTAACAATGTGGCTAATTCATGGATCAATTTTGCGGCACGGCAACCGATTAAACTCAATCTTGCCTGCCCGGAAGGTTACGATCCTGATCCGATTGTTCTCAAACATGCAAGAGAAACTGCTGTCAATGAAATTACCATCTACCGCGAACCATCGGACGCAGCCAAAGGCGCTGACATTCTATATACCGATGTTTGGGCGAGCATGGGACAAGAACATGAGGCAGCCGAACGCGAAAAGGCGCTTGCAAATTACCAGATCAATGATGCACTCGTTGCACAGGCAAAACCGAACGTCCAGGTGATGCATTGCCTGCCAGCACACCGCGGTCTCGAAATCACTGACAGCGTAATCGAAGGTCCGCACTCGATCGTGTTCGACGAGGCAGAAAACCGGATGCACGTTCAGAAGGCACTTATGGTCAAATTAATGTAAAATCAAAGGGCATGTATGCGCATTTCAATCGAAGAGTATCAACCTTCCTTTGAAGATCGATGGGATTCTTTTGTCTCGCAATCGAATAACGGGACAATTTTTCATACACGAAAATTTTTAAGCTATCATCCGCCGGAACGGTTCGAAGAGAACTCGCTCGTTTTCATGAAAGACAACCGGATTCTCGCGTTGTTTCCGGCGACCATCCGCTACGAAAGCCACCGCAAAATATTAACTTCTCATCGCGGTGCTTCTTACGGCGGGTTTGTCACAAAATATAATTTAAGCATTCGCGACGCATTTCGGATCGTCGATGGATTGCTGGACTATGCTTCAACCTCCGGATTTAAAGGCGTCGAATTGACGCCGCCGCCATTAATCTACTATTTAAGACCGAGCCATTATATTGATTTCGCACTCATTAAAAATGGATTCGGATACAAGAAACGGGAGGTGTCCAGCATTATCCCGCTTACGTTTTCCGAAAATGAGGTACTGGATACTTTCAGTGCTGAATCGAGGCGTGCAGTGCGGCGCTCGATGAAGCTGAATGTTACAGTCCAGGAATCAAAAGATTATGAGGGGTTCTATCAAATTCTAAAAAAGAATCTAAAAATGCGTCATAATGTTCAGCCCACACATACGCTGGACGAATTACGCTTATTGAAATCAATTTTCCCTGAACGGATTAAACTTTTTTCGGCGACCACCGAGGACAAGATGATCGCCGGCGTCGTGATGTTCGAATGCAACCAACGGGTAACGCTCGCTTTTTACATCAGCCACAATGAGGAATATCAAAAATTCCGCGGGGTAAACAATCTATTTTACCAAATTATTTCCTGG
>WJJN01000215.1 GCA_014729735.1 Candidatus Zhuqueibacterota bacterium | reverse complement strand
GCTGACAACAGAGAATTAATAACACCTTATAACAGCAAAACATTATAAGCTGATTCAAGCAAATAAGCAGAAAAAATTTCTTGCTATTTTGTCATTTTTTATTATATTTTGTTTAGTTAATGAACCACCAAAACCACGGCTAACAAGGAGAGGCAAATTTCGCAATGATTGGCGAATTTGAATTTCTAACATATTTCCCCAAAGATCAACAGGGGCTTTTCATCGTCTATGAGTTATATACTTTTGATAATTTTTTCAGATTACTAATGCAACATGAGTGTTCTTATCACGATGAAGCTCTTGAATACATGATAGCTAATTGCTCACTGAGCGCTGTGGTGTTTCAAAAAAGAAAACACAATAATAAATATAGACTTTTGGATGCAAAGGATGCAATATCTCCATTCGAAGCATCAATAAATGCAAAATTAAAAGCAGATTTACTGGCTTGTGCAGATATGTAATTTTATGAATAGTTATTTCAATATTTAAGGAGAGCAGAATGCCGTATCAAAAAGAAAAGCGGGATGGCGCTGTTATCGTTCGGATAAAAAAGGAACGTTTCGATAGCAGCATTGCTCCGGAAATAAAAGCCGAGTTATTAGTAATTGCGGATCATGGTGTGAAAAATATTCTTGTGGATTTGAATGAAGTCGATTATGCCGATAGTTCCGGCTTAGGTGCACTGCTTTTCGGACTGCGCCAAATCCGGGACAAAGGAGGCACACTCCGTATTTTCGGCGCAAATAGTCGCGTGCAGAATTTGATTCGAATTGCAAAATTAGAGCAAATTCTATTAAATTACAATGATGAAGAGGAAGCAATGAACAATTTAAAATAAATTAAATTATTTATCATTTATGGAGGACGAATGAACACGGTAAAATTGAAACAAAATATTTTAGAGTTGATTCGTCGGACGTCGGCTTATTTACCGGCAGATGTGGAAGAAGTAATTGCTTTGAAGCAGAAGCTCGAACAGAACGGTTCTAAAGCGGAATTTGCGCTCGATCTTGTCATGCAGAACATTGGACTTGCGAAACGATACTCCCGACCGATTTGCCAGGATACCGGATTGCTGACTTTTTACATACGCTGTCCGATTGAAACAGATCAAATTAATATGAAAAAAGCGATTGAAGATGCTGTGGTTGAAGCGACTAAAGCCGGATATCTGCGCCAGAATTCAGTGGATAGCTTGACCGGGAAGAATTCCGGTACGAATCTGGGTCCCGGTAGCCCGGTTTTTAAATTCGAACAGACATCGAAAAAAGACATCGAGATTCGGCTGATTCAGAAAGGCGGCGGCTGCGAGAACATGAGCACACAATATAAATTGCCGGGTGAATTCAATGGCAAGAAATTCGGCAGAGACCTCGAAGGTGTGCGCGCGTGTATACTGGATGCAGTGGATAAGGCACAGGGAAAAGGATGTAGCCCCGGATTTTTGGGTGTGTGCATCGGAGGCGATCGGGCGAGTAGCTACGAGTGGGCGAAACATCAATTGCTGCGCGAAGTTGATGATGTGAATCAGGTAGAGGAGTTGGCGCAACTCGAAAATCAAATTATGCAGGAAGCGAACGAAATGAAAATCGGTCCCATGGGCTTCGGCGGAAAGTTTACCATCGGCTGCTGCAAAATCGGGCTGCGCAATAGATTACCGGCGTCGTTTTTCGTTAGCATCGCATATATGTGCTGGGCGTATCGCCGGCGCGGGCTTGTGCTGGACACGAACGGGGATGTGAAAGAATGGCTTTACCAGCAGCCCGGTGAATTCGAGGGCGAAAAGGATTACCCCGAAACCTTTGAAGTGAAAACAGACGGTGTGAAAGTGCTGAATACACCAGTGTCCGAGGCTGAGATCAGGAATCTGAAAGTAGGTGACATGGTGTTGCTGAACGGAACAATTTTTACAGGCAGAGACGCTGTTCACAAATATCTCCACGAAGGCGGCGAGCTGGATAAGATAAAAGATGGCATTATTTATCACTGCGGTCCGGTGATGTTAAAAGAAAATGGCGAGTACAAAACCGTTGCCGCCGGTCCAACTACCTCGATTCGGGAAGAGCCTTATCAGGGTGATATTATCGACAAATTCGGGATAAAAGCCGTTATCGGAAAAGGCGGCATGGGTGCAAAAACGCTTGCAGCCTGCCAGAAATACGGTTCCGTATATTTGCACGCTATCGGTGGAGCAGCACAGATATATGCGCAGTGCGTGAAGAAAATACCCAGCGTTAGTTTGGAACAATTCGGAAGCCCGGAGGCTGTATGGGAACTTCAAGTGGAAGGTTTCCCGGCAGTAGTTACCATGGACTCCCATGGAAATTCGCTTCATGATAGCGTTCAGAAAGAGTCCAGCGAAAAAATATCTGGACTTTTGTAAAATTTTTAGAATCAGGGAAAGCTTATAATCGCGCATTCTGATCTTATTGAACTAAAATATAAGCCGGAGTAAGATTCATATGTTAGAAGTTGCCGAAGTAGCGCCTGAATTTTCCCTGCCGAACCAGAAAGGCGTTATTGTTAACTTAGCTGATTTTCGCGGTAAAAAAGTTGTTGTTTATTTTTATCTGAAGGATGAAACATCAGGTTGCACAAAGCAAGCATGTTCTTTTCGTGACTACTATGATGAATTTAAAAAAAGAAATGTTGAAATACTGGGAATTAGTTTTGACAATAAAAAGAGTCATCGCCAATTTATTGAAAAATTTAATCTCCCGTTTCAACTTTTATCTGACATCAATACATATGTTGCCACCATATATGGCGTATATGGCGAAAAAGTTATTTATGGCAAAAATTATATGAGCATTCACCGAACGACTTTTCTAATCGATGAAGATGGCATTATTGAGTATATTTTTAGAAAAGTTCGCCCCGCCTATCATGCAAAAGATGTGTTAGAAGTTCTTTAGTATTCAAAAGTCCCGTATTTCAAATACGGGACTTCTTTCATCCCTTTCTCACTAAATATCAAATTGATAATAGCGATTTACTTCAACAGGCATATTCTCAAAATGAGAATAAAAAGGCATATTGAATCAGCACGCAAATTCAATAAAAACATATTTCTGAATTTTTGTTTTAATATGGTACAACTTTTGGATGATCAGTGTAAAACCGGAGCGTCTTTAAAACGATACAGAGGATGAAAATGAAAAATGATTTTTCCAGACAAATTCAGACAATTCTGAAATACTCACGCGAAGAAGCATTGAGAATGAAAAGTGATTTCATAAATACGGAACATATTTTGCTGGGGATACTAAAAGATGATAAAAACAGCCTTATCCAGCGGCTTTTAAATGAGCTAGACTGTAACCCGACTTTATTAAAATCAAAGATCGAAAACGCGATTAAGCCGTTACCCTTTGCCATCGATATGGATGATATGCCGCTTACCAAGCGGGCTGAAAATGTGCTCAAACGCGCATGGATCGAAGCCGGGAGCTCGAATTCATTACGTATCGAGGCGGAACATCTTTTTCTCGCATTATTGCAGGAAAAAGACGGGCTTGCAGCGACTATCCTCAGCAAATTCAAGATTGATTATAAATCTACCAAAAAGGCACTTCAGGATTTGCGGACTAGCGAGACTGAGCAGGATACGAATTTCAATGCTGTCGCGTTACGTCAGTACGGGATTGAATTGACCGAAGAAGCGAAAATGAATCGCCTGGATCCGGTTATCGGCAGGGAGGAGGAAATCGAGCGTCTTTTACAAATCCTCTGCCGAAAGAAAAAAAACAATCCACTTATCATCGGTGAACCTGGCATCGGCAAAACTTCACTGGTGGAAGGTCTGGCAGATCGAATCGTGCGAAAAAAGGTTCCACCGGATGTAATGAATTCAAAAATATTTAGTCTGGATTTAACATCCATTGCATCCGGCGCGGCATTAAGAGGTCAACTCGAGGAAAAGCTGAAACAGATTATCGAAAAACTGCTGCAAGCTAAGAATGCATTTCTGTATATCGATGAAATTCATAATATCGTAAATGTTGGCGGGAACGGGAATGGTAATTCACTATCACTTGCAAATCTATTGAAGCCGTTATTAGCAGATGGCAGGCTGCGAGTTATTGGCACGACGACGTATGATGATTACAGACGAATTATGGAACGGGATCGGGCTTTAATCAGAAGATTTCAAAATATTTATTTAAATCCTCCCGGCATAAAAGAGGCGATTTTGATCCTGAATGGCATAAAATCGCAATACGAGAAATACCACGGGGTGAAATATTCGAACGACGCGATGCATGCTGCGGCAACTCTTTCCGATCGCTATCTAAGCGAACGATTCTTACCTGACAAAGCCATTGATCTGCTGGATGAAGCTGGCGCTCTGGTTCAACTGACAAGATCAGAAATAAAACAAGACGAGTTTACCGGAGAGTCTAGCTATGAAGAAAACTATTTTGCAGGAAACAGAGATTTCGGCCGCGAAGAAAATTCACGATATTCACATTTTTCCTCAAAGCACCAGAGCACACATACGCTAAATTTTAAAAGTAGAAAGAATGAAGCAGCGGTGGTAAAGAAACAGGATATTGCCCTTGTGCTGCAAAATATGACCGGAATATCGATGGAGAAAATCAGCTCGTCAGAAACGAAAAAATTGCTGGAAATGGAAAACAGGTTAAAAAAAGTCGTTTTCGGGCATGACGCGGTAATTCGGCAAGTATCCAGTTCATTGAAAAGAGCTAAAGCGGGATTTAAAGATCCGGCGAAACCGATCGGTTCATTTCTGTTTGTCGGACCTACCGGCATTGGAAAAACAAAACTTGCAAAAGAACTTGCGAGCTATCTATTTGGCAACGAACAAGCAATCATCAAAATAGATATGTCGGAATACATGGAGCGATTTTCCGTGTCGCGCCTGATCGGTGCGCCTCCGGGATACGTTGGTTACGAGCGCGGGGGAGAGTTGACCGAAAAAGTGCGGCGGCATCCGTACAGTATCATTCTCCTGGACAACATCGATAAGGCGCATGCTGATTTATTGAATATATTGCTTCAAATTCTGGATAATGGAACTCTAACGGACGGCGTCGGTAGAAACGTCGATTTCAGGAATACTATCATTATTTTGACAATGCATTTTGATCCGAGCGAAAAAAGAACGATTGGTTTTCGGAATTCATCGCCAGAATTAACTACAGGAAAAAAGCACATCGCAAAACTGATGGCACCCGAATTGGTGAATCGAATTGATGAAATATTGGAATTTAAGTATTTCAGCGCACAGAGTATAAGGAAAATTGTGAAAGAAGAACTAATGCGGATCAGCAGGAATCTTGCGGAATCAGGGTACATTGTTAAAATTGCAGATGAAGTTCTTATCTTTCTGGAGAAGCGGGTAAATGACAACGCCGGTGCCCGTGAAATTAAGTCAATCGTTCGAAAATCCGTTGAAGACACGCTGGCATCCGCAATACTGGAAAGGAAACCAGAGACTGGAAAACAAGTATGCATGGAAGTTTTTGATGATGAAATTGTAATTTCTTTTCGCAAAACATGACTTGATTAGAAAGCAGTCTGATATTTCGACATGCAATTTTTGCTTGACATTGTAAGATACCTTCAATATATTATAATCACTATAATTAATTAAATGGAGGGAATATCATGGCTGATGAAAAAAATGTGTATAAACGAAAAATATCGGATGAAGAAGCACAGGGGCGCTATATTCTGGTTTTGAAAAACGCACTTGATTTTTTTCCAAAAGTTGGTAAACCATTTAAGCTAACAGTTCGCGGCAAAGAGGAAAAAACAATTGAATCTATGGTCATTGCTGTGGAGTGCTGGTGCATGGGTCCCAACAAACCGCACAGTCATTATCGAATTGATGCCAAAGAATTTTTTGATATTTTTCCGGTTCATTTTGGCAAAAAGATAACGATTAGTCAAAATAACGCAAAGGAATACACTCTTAGCTAGCCAACCATATAAGGCTTATTTAAAAGACATTTAATTAAATAAGCCT
>WJJN01000214.1 GCA_014729735.1 Candidatus Zhuqueibacterota bacterium | reverse complement strand
TGCAATCGAAAATCAACAAAATCTTTTTTCTTGATTTTGGGATAATTTGCGCCATACGTCAATCCCGCGACAGGATACCAGGCTGCCTCGGGCGTCAGGCAGACGAAATCCGATGAGAGAAACAGGTATCGTTTTTCAATAAAATGAAAAACAATGCGCAAAGGCTGCCGAAGCGTTTTCTCATCGATATCGAGATAGCAAAATTCCGGCGCCAATCGCCCGCTATAATGGATCGTCAGAGAATCGCTCGCTTCAGGCGCCAGTGGCTGTAGCGGTGTGATGAAAATCAGGTGCTCTTCCTGCCGGAAACCAATTTTTCCCTGCTGCACGATTTTGGAAACAGCGAGTCCCGGATTCAGCGTGAACAGGTATTCGGAGATCGGCTGTTCTGTTTCATTTGTAAAAATAAGTTCTGCTGTTGCAGAAATTTCGCTATTCTGATGATTCACATTTAAATCACAATTCGTGACAGTTACCTCGGGGTGGCTGGCATATTTTTCATTCAACTGGCGATAAGTTGTGCGCATTTTTGCCAGCGATGATTTCTCTTGCAGATAGCTCCCGGCAATGATCGTGCAGATCGCCAGCCCGGCAATCGCGCCGGCTGCAGCCATCCGGCGCATCCACCGGGATTGGGGGAGGCGTTTCAAATAAAATGCTGTCAGAAAAATGAGCGATAGCCCGATCATAAAATACAAACCGCGGAGCATCAAAATATCTTTCAAATTGCCAAAGCCGGTGATATCGGAAAACAAAAATGGCATCTGGAACGCGAAAAAGTCGAATATCGAATAGAATTTCCCGCCCAGAAAAAACAGCGCCGCACCAGCATATCCCAGCAGCAGGACAGTGGTGATTGCCTGATTGCGGGTTAAAATCATCAAGAAATATGCCAGCCCGATGACAAATACCAGCGTCGGCAGACTGATAAAAAGCGGGTATAGCAAATAGGGAATGATACTGAAAATGGTATCAGAGAAAAAGAAATGAATAACGAACGCGATGAGCAATAGTACGAAATTCAGCGCCAGAAACATGAAGATCACGGCGATGGTTTTTCCGAATACATAATCCACGTTGGAGATGGAGCGCATGTACACGACTTCGGTGGTGTCGGCTTTTTTATCCCGTTTCAGAAAGTCCGACGCCAGAAAAATGGCGATAACTGCCTGTGCTAAATTCAGCAGTTTGATGTCGATGTACGGGATCATCGCGGGAATTCCTTTCATCGCCCACGGTGCATCGGAAAAGCGGGCGAGAATTCCGATAGTCATCATCGTGATGATCGCCAGTGCGATGCCGCTGAAAATGCGAAAGAACCAACTCCGCCAGAGTACTTTTATTTCATATTTGGCAACTACTTTGATATTGTAGAATGAGAACATAATTCTTTCCCTATTAAATTGGTCTTTTCCTTGTCTCCTGCATAGTTAAATGGCTGTATAAATGGAGACCGCGATAATGTCATACTGAATGCGCCGTCTTTTTGGCGCATGAATCCGCCTTCTTTTTGGCGGATCATATCACCAAGAGTTCAGGTCTAGTGGTATGAGATTCTTCGTAGCTTCGCTCCTCAGAATGACGAAACTGATTGTTAAAAAGATAGTTTAATCATGAACAAACTCCGGATCCAGCTTTTCGATATGATAAACATATGCATCTTCCAGATTCGGCTCGGCTTGTTCACATCTGAAATCCTGCGGATTATCGGCGATCACCCGCACTTCGTACCCGAACTCCGCCGGGATTGTCGAAATCACCGGAAAGCGCTCTTTGATGCGCTGCAACTGGCTGTCGTCGGCAGTGATTTCCCAGACATGTCCCTGCGCCCGCTCGATAATTTCCTGTGGCGAGCCAATGAAATCTGCACGTCCTTTATAAATCAGCGCCATATTGTGACAACTACTGGAGATATCGCCGACAATATGCGTAGACAGAATGATGATGATTTCCTTGCGGCTCATTTCGGAGAGCAGGTTGCGAAACCGCAGCCGTTCTTCGGGATCGAGTCCGGTGGTGGGCTCATCCACGACGACGATTTTGGGATCGCCGATCAGCGCCTGAGCAATACCAAGCCGGCGTTTCATGCCTCCGGAAAGTTTTTGCGCCATGCGATCCCGCACATCGAACAGCCCCACGCTTTCCAGCATCTGATCCACGGCATCTGCCCGGCGCTTGGAATTCTTCAATCCGCCCAGAGACGCGATATAATCCAGAAATTCCCATGTTTTTAACTTAGTGAAAACGGTGAAGTCTTGTGGCAAATACCCCAGCATCGCCCGGATCTCTTTACGGTTCTTCTGCAAATCAAGTCCGTTTACCGTCACTTCGCCGGTCGTCGGTTTGAGCAGTGTCACGAGGATGCGCATCAGTGTGGTCTTCCCTGCGCCATTCGGACCCAGCAGTCCGAACATTCCGTTGGGTATTGTGAGATCAATGTCGCTAAGTGCTCGATTGCCATTGGGATAAATTTTGCTCATATTTCGAATTTTGATTTCCATTCATCAATTTCCTGTATTCATCAAATGTGATCGTGGTCATCATAAGACACTATGATTGGAATTATATTAATAATGTTTTGCTCAGCCAGAGCATCCAAAATATATGGAGAATTGTTCGCAAAGGCAAGAATTTTTTATTACATGATAACATTGGTTATAAAAAATCGGATTTCAATCCAGTTAATAATTAGACACCGGAAAACTCAAAAATATTTCAACAAAGCAACAAGATTACGAAGCCGCTGAACGTAATCGATAATTAGCTTGACTTTTAGCCGATTTTGACGTATATTTCAAATATCAAAAAATTAATAGGATATAAGAAGGAGGCAGGATTATGAAAAAACATGTGGTCGCAGCTACACTGTTGGTATCCGTTTTATTTGCTACTGTTTTAGTCTTTGCAGCCCAACAATCGATAAAAGATCGGTTGTTTGCCAAGACAAATGAATTATTCGCTGAAGCAAAATCAGTTCAGGCGGATTTGCTTTCTCCGAAGATTTATCGAAAAGCGGTGGAGAAAAAGGAGGATGCGGAAAAGGATTTTGAAAAAGGCAAGAATGTCGAGAAAAAGCTCATCGAAATCGAAGGCTTGCTCCAGGAGGCAATTTCCAATGCTAAGTTGGCGAAATTGACTTTCCCCCATTTACTGACTGCACGGGAAGATGCATTGGAAGCAAATGCTCCGCAATATGCCCTGGAAATGTACGAACGCGCAGAAGAACAATTCCAGGATGCCGCTGAAACTGTTGAAGACGGTGATGTAAAAGAAGCCCGTGAAAAAGCGCTGAAGGCAGAAAAGACATTTCGGGAGGCTGAACTGCAGGCGATAAAATCGAGCATCATTGGAACAGTCCGGGAATCGCTTGATCAGGCAGATGCCCAGGATGTGGAAGAATACGCTCCATTATCAATCGCGAAAGCGCATCGGCTGCTGAATGAAGCTGAAAGCATTTTAAATTCGAACAAGAGTGCAAAATCCGAAGCCCGCGAAAAAGCAGAGCAGGCAGAGTATGAAGTAAATCATGCTTTTTATCTTGCCGAAAAAATAAAGGATCTACGCGAAGATGAAGATAACTGGGAAAAACTGATCCTCGCGCATGAAGAACAATTTGCTAAAATAATCGAAGCTCTGAATTTTCAGCCAACGTTTGATGAAGGCTTTGAGAAACCTGCAAATTCGGCAGTCCTGGCAATCGACAACCTAAAAAATGAGAATAAGCGTTTGAACCAGGAAGTCGCCGAGCAAAACGAGCAGATTGAAAAATTATCATCCGAATTGAATTCCGTTCGAACAAAACTCACCGGTGTCCAGGCTGAAGTCGATCAGACCAAGAAAAAAGAGGAGAAATACGAGCGCATTCAAAAGCTGTTCACAAAAAATGAAGCAGATGTTATTCGCGAAGGCGACAAAGTTACGCTGCGTCTTGTAGGATTGAATTTCGGCAGTGGCAAAGCAATCATCGAGCCGGAATATTTTAGCCTGCTGTCAAAAGTTCAACGCGCGATACAGATTTTTCCCGATTACGGCATCATCGTGGAAGGTCATACCGATGCTGTGGGAAATGATAGCTATAATCAAAAATTGTCCACCAATCGTGCCAATGCAGTACGCGAATATTTGATTGCAAGTATGGGATTGAACTCAGGACAAATTACCGCCGTTGGATATGGTGAAAACAAGCCCATCGCTTCCAATGACTCCGAAGCGGGCAGAAGGAAAAACAGAAGAATTGATATCGTCCTATCTCCAAAGATGTAAATTACGATTTCAGTAAAATAAAAAAAACCCTCCCCCTGGCATCTGCCGGCGGAGGGTTTTTTATTATACAACTTGAAAATTAGAGAATAATTTGTTATCTTAGTTTGATTTTCTTTTTAAAGTACAGTCAAACAAGATATAATTGCCGCTATGTTCTCACATACCCCTGGTTTTGCCTGTGGTAAAACCGTCCGCTTCAAAGGGGGATTTGGTGCAGGAGGCGGAGCTAATATAATAATATAGTGACGTTTGTGTTCATCGGTAAATAATTTTAAAAAATAAAAACAATGAAATCTCTAAAATTACCCAAATTGCTTCTCCAGGTGTGCTGCGCACCGGATGCGACGGTGGTGATCGAGCGGATGCGGGAGCAATTTGAAATAACCATTTATTTTTACAATCCCAATATTCAGCCGGAAGATGAATATCAACTGCGCGC
>WJJN01000213.1 GCA_014729735.1 Candidatus Zhuqueibacterota bacterium | reverse complement strand
TGCTGTTTACAACATCAACGGACAACGTGTCGCCGGGCTGAGGAACGAATGGCAGCAGGCAGGAACTCATTCCCTGCGATGGAACAGCCGCGATGACGCCGGGAATCCGGTGCCGAGCGGAATATACATCGTCCGGTTGAAAGCGGGTGATTTCAGTGATTCGATAAAGCTTCTTTTATTGAAGTAACTACCGTTATCTCATATTGATTGCATCTTCTCTGCCTAGAAAATACTTGAATATAAAAATTAATATGCTTATATTTTCTCAACTGGCTGAAATATAAAATCTGCTCACATTAGAATCTGCATGAAATCAGATTTTCGAAATCTCGACGATTTCGGAAATCCGGCATCGAATTTTAATTATTTCAATATTAATCAGGATATCGGAAAAATGGCGCAAAATAACATTCTCATAATCGATAATGAAAAACGAATGTGTCATGTTCTAAAAGTCGCTCTTGAAACCGATGGTCATAATGTGGATCTGGCGTTCGATGGTGAAGAGGGAATCGGAAAGATCGGAAATCAGACTTATCAGGTGGTAGTTACTGATCTTAAAATGCCGGGCAAGGACGGAATGGAAGTGCTGGAATTTACCCGAAAGAAAAAGCCGGAAACCGAGGTTATCATGATTACCGCTTATGCCACAGCGCAAACGGCTGTCGAAGCAATGCGAAAAGGTGCTTTCGATTATCTTATCAAACCATTTGAAGTGGATGAGCTGCGCCTGAAAGTAAAGCAGATCATCGATAAAGATAAACTGCAGGAAGAAAATCGCGAATTAAAAATGCAATTGCAGGATAAATTTTCGCTGGACAATATCATTGGACAAAGCGAAGTAATGGAAAAAGTTTATCAGATGGTCCAGAAAGTGGCGCCCAGCGATGCAACGGTGTTAGTCCGCGGAGAAAGCGGTACTGGCAAGGAGCTTGTAGCGCAGGCGATCCATCAACTGAGCAATCGGAAGAAAGAGCCTTTCATTGCAGTCAATTGTGGTGCGCTGCCGGAAAGCCTGCTGGAAAGTGAGCTATTCGGACATGAAAAAGGCGCGTTCACCGGCGCGGATAAGCAGAAATTGGGACGCTTTGAACTGGCTGGTAAGGGCACGATCTTTCTGGATGAAATCGGTGATATTACTCCTGCCACTCAAGTGAAACTGCTGCGAGTGCTGCAAAACCGGGAGATCGTCCGGCTTGGTGGTCAGAAAGTCATAGAAACTACCGCACGCACAATTGCCGCCACCAACCGCAATCTGGAAGAAGCGATGAAGTCCGGTGAATTTCGTGAAGACCTATATTATCGCATCAATGTATTCCCGATTTACCTGCCACCGTTGCGGGAGCGCCGTGAGGATATCCCGGATCTGGCAGCTCATTTCCTGAAAAAAAACAATGCTCCGGCAGACAAAATCGATCCTGCTGCGATGCAACAATTGATGAACTATCACTGGCAGGGCAATGTGCGTGAGCTCGAAAACGTCATCGAGCGCTCGCTGATTATGGCTGGCGACGATATCATCACTGCCGATATCCTTCCTCCACACATTCGCGGTAAAACGGATCAGCAAAATATTATGTCTCTTGATATCCCGGACGAAGGACTTTCCATCGAAGAAGTGGAACGCGGGCTGATCCACAAAGCACTGGCAAAGGCTCAGGGCAATAAAAGCAAAGCCTCCAAGTTGCTGGGAATTACTCGACGCCGGCTTTATTCAATGATGGAGCGTCTGGGTTCAACAGAACATGACGCCGGAACTAAATCATAAATGTAAAAGAAAAGGATAAACCATGTCAATCCTCGGATTTTTCGTATTATTGATCGTTGCTGCAATTATCGGATCTATCGGTTCTTCTCTGGGCGGCTATTCCACACAAGGCTGCTTCGCTTCCATTATCGTCGGTTTGATCGGCGCACTGATCGGTTCCTGGCTTAGCCGGGAACTGGGTATTCCGGATTTTCTTTACCTGGCTCGGATTCCGGTTTTTTGGTCGATAATCGGGGCAGCAATATTTGTCGCAATCATTGCCGCGATCAATCCGCAACAATCGAAACGCCGCAAAAAATAGTCAATCCCCGTCAATAGCCATTGCAAACGAATTGCAGTGGCTCTCCCAGCAATCCTCCCTTTTTCATGTTCCAACATGAAGCAAATGTGTTACATTGAGACAAGAAATTTGATTCAACATGACACAACATATTTTATTCTTTGTTGTTATGATATTGATTAACAGACAATTATATTTAAACAAACAAGTTACGACTATTCGGAACGGTTATTGCAATTAAGAACGACATTTTAGATTGAATATTGTTGATTTATAAATAAAATACAAAACCCGGTGGAGGTATTTCCATGTCAACAAGGTTAAGTGGTAATCTTGCAAAATTAAATTTTTCAGACATCATTGAAGCCACGTGCTTGAAAGCCAAAAGTTGTCAGTTGATTGTCAGAAATGCCGTTGGAGAGGGCACGATTTTTTTTTCCCAGGGTGAGCCATGTCACGCACAAATGGGAAATATGGAAGGTCAGGATGCGGTTCACAGACTTATTCAATCAATAAAAAAAGAAGGGGGCGTTTTCACTGTGGATTTTGATATCAAAATTCCAAGTAGAACAATTTCCAGCAGTTGGCGTGAGATTGCAAATTTTGATGATAATAACGGAGATAGTGGCAATAGCAGCAATCATCAGAATCTCATGAATATTTCCAGAGGATTTCCGGCAAAAGAAGAAGAAGAAGAAAAAGTAAAAGAAGCCGAGGAAGAGGAAGAAACTGAAGACGAAGTCACCGAATCCAGGAGCAGAAGCAGGGGCATGAATGTAAACCAGCTTTTGAAAGAGCTTCAAAAGAAATCTTCGGAAATTCAGGGTACTGCTGTTGTGAGCACAGAGGGGCTCGTCATTGCCTCGGTATTGAAAACAAATTTCGAGGAAGAGCATTTAGCAGCAATTTCAGCGATCGTACTTTCGCTGGGTGAACGTATCGTCACAGAATTGGAGCGGGGCGATCTGGAGCAGGTATACGTCAAAGGCAAGAAAGGCTACGTTCTGATAACGCATTGCACTTCAGAATCATTATTGGTCGTGATTGCAACCTCTCTTGTGAAATTAGGTATGATTTTTCTTGACACAAAGCGAACTGCGGAAAATTTGGGAGAATATCTGTAAAGTTGTATATATAAACTGGAGGAATCACTAACGTGCCAAAAAGACTACAGAAGGTATTGAATCTGATTTTGGAAATTCCGGGGGTGAATGCGGTGAGTATCATTAGTCGAGATGGTTTTGTTGTGGATTATGTATCCAATGCGGACACAGATCTTGAAGCGATCGGCGCAGTGGTCGCCAGTGGTTTTGGCGCTTCCGAAGTGATTGGCTCAGAATTATCACTAGGATACTTGAATCAATGTATTCTGGAATATGATACAAATAAAATAATTATGGCATCGATCGCAGATAATGTGCTCGCTGTCCTTGCAGATGGGGATTCCATGATCGGGCAAATTCGTTATGCGATCCAGAAAAACGTAACTGAGATTACAAAAGGTCTATCTTAGTGACAACTTTAACGAGTGTCAGGCAAAATGTTGACCTGGCTGGTAAAATATTTTCGGCGATCTGGCTGAGAAAACCGATTATTTTCAATACATATGGTTTTCAAAACAATACAAAATTCTTGCAGGAAATAATCAGCTACATTCCGGATTATCGCCAGCTTGTTTTTTATGGAAACGTGCCGCGTTCCCTGGGTTTTAATAGATTCAAATTGAAAATAATAAAACTTGAAGAATCGGAAATCACAAAGGAAAGCTTATATCAATGTTTCGCTGAAGAAAGTATCAGTACACCTCCGCTGCAAATTATTTATTTCAATGCCAGTGAAAAAGACATCGAAGATTTAAAACAAAATATTGAGAGGGGGTGGATAGCTTTTGTAAATGGTGAAGCCGCTGTTTACAGACAATTGGCACAACAGCATCGCGTGTTGTTCTTTGATCTTAATGATAAGGAAATGCCCGAAGAGAGAGATGAAATCCTTTCCAGGAACTACATCGAAAATGACCTCTTTGAAAGGATTCGGGAAACATCGCAGGATGCGTTTTTAGCCTTATTACAAAAGAAAATGAATGAAATCCGCTACATCGGGAAAGCACTAATTTATGAAATTGAATCAGGGAAAAAGTTAAATCAGGCTGAAATTCAGGAAATTTTCGAAATTGATTCCCGAAACTTCCTGAATACACTGGAAATTTTAAAAGTCGAATCAGGCATTGATATTCGTCCGTATATTCAATTTATACCTGAAATAATATCGGACGTTCTGAAAAAAATCCAAAAAATTGCAGGGGTTATTACTGTAGCTTGTCTCTTTAATGATAAGCTGCTTGGCATTAACAGAGGACCTGATTCCACTTTTTTCCCTTTACACACGTTTTTGCCTTTTGTTGAATTCTATAATCAAATGATCCTGACATTCGATGAAGGGGATGATCAGCGACTTAATATCGAGTTGTCAGGGGGCAGAACAGTTTTATTATTCAGGGAAGATTACTTGGCAGAATACAGGGAATTGATTTTTATCCTTCTTATGGATAGTCATTGCAACGCAATCTTAACATTGAAAACTATTAAAACTATCTTCAAGGAGCTATAAATGGTTAGTCAGATTAAAGATGTTCTTGATGATATTCTCGTGAACGTACCGGGAGTTGTTGGAGCAATACTTATTGACATCGACGGAATACCCATCGCAATAAGTGGTCGTTTCGAACTACCTCCGGAAGAATTGGGAGCTTTTTTAGCAGCCTGCTTTTCCACCTATGTTCAATTAGGAGGAGATTTGGGGCAGGAGCTTTCAACAATAATCACAGAGTATAATGATCTTAAATTATATCAGTTGGGCATGCCGCGTGGCGGATTGATCATTGTCGCATCAAAAGAAGCATATTTGGGCATGATTCGTTTGGAGGGAAAGCGCGCCATTGAAAAGCTGTCCTCGGTGATGGCAGATTCAGCCGAAGGCAGAGAAAAACTGATGAACGAGCATAAATTCAGAACTCCGGACGAAAAAGAAATTCAAGACATCCTTTCAAAATTCATATAGTGGTTAAAAGATGAGAACGATAAACGGAAAAATACACTTCAAAGTACTATATTTCGGGACTGCGCTGGCTGGAAAAACCACCAGCCTCAAATGGATTTGTGAA
The DNA here is from genome assembly GCA_014729735.1 of Candidatus Zhuqueibacterota bacterium. GTDB lineage: Bacteria > Zhuqueibacterota > Zhuqueibacteria > Thermofontimicrobiales > Thiofontviventaceae > Mariaggregatimicrobium. The sequence goes on along the minus strand of WJJN01000213.1, from coordinate 7,213 downwards.
AACGTAATACCGGCGAGTATGAAAAACACGGATACGATTCGAAGTGTGAATACTTCGTTTGGGCAAACCATGTTATTCGATTTTATTCCCATTAAAATTTCAGAGAATATTAATTTTCGCCTTTTTACAGCTACGGGACAGGATTATTACGCCGGCACGCGCAAATTGCTTTTTCAAGATATCGACGGCGTTTTCTTTGTCGTGGACTCTCAAAAAAAAGAGCTGCAACATAACAAAGAATTTGTGGATGAATTCAACAGACATCTGACCCATTTTAATCTGCTTGAAAAAAATGTTTCAGTCATTGTGCTTTATAATAAGCAAGATCTGGAAGACATCCATTCAATGGAATATTTGAATAAAGAATTAAAATTGCAGAAATACCCCGGTTACCCCACGTGTGCTTTAAATGGACAGAATTTAAAGGAATCATTTGCGGAAATGATTAAGAAATGCGTTCAGAAACTGGGATAATGACAGCAGGTAAATATTCTGCTTTACTGGAATATTTAACCAGACAATTTAAATTGAATGAGGCTATCATTTTCCAGGATAACGGAAAAATTCTAGCCAGAAAGAACTCTTACGACAAAAGATTATTACATTCTGTTCCGCAATTTTTAAATTCCGTCGCAGAAAGCCGAATTCGGAAAAAATATGGAGAGTTCTATGCGATAAATTTTTATAGTTCGGAACAGAAAATAATTTATCTATATCTTTTAAAATATCGAATATATTTTGCTCTGAGAGGTGATAAGAACCTGAATCTGAAACTCATACAGTTATATTTGCCGGAAATTGCACAATTAATCGAAAAGTCGAAAGATAATGATTGATACTGATTTGAATAGAGTTTTTAAGCCACTTTTTCGGGGACTTCCCGGGGTAATCGGAGTTGTTCTTTTCAATAATGATGGAAAACCTGTTTATGTAAATGGTCGCATCGATATATCTGTTTACGAATTCGGGGCAAAAGCAGCGGTGTGCTACGCCGCTGCCGAGCATGCAGGTAACCTGCTTGATCGCGAGCTTTACGCCATCCTGACGGAATTTAATAATCTGAAAATATTCCAAATTAAAATTAGTCAGGAATATTTTTTATCCGTTATCCTGAAAATCAATGACGCTTATCTCGGTGAAATCCGGCGAAAATTAGGCAGAGCTGTAAAAGATATCTGTAGATATTATAAAGTTTGACATATTTTTCATTCCTTCATCTTTACAATTTCACCTACAATCCATGACTGCATTTCGGCTGATCTTAGCCAGAATGCAGTCTTTTTTTTATTTTCAGCGAAAAATAAAACTTTATGCCCTCCTAAATAGTCATATTATTGTAATTGGAACCAATCTGTTTGATGATAATAACGTGCCTTTAATGAGAAAGAGTCAATAGCAGATGACAGATTCGCAATTAATCGAAAAGTATTTGTCCGGCGACATTTCGAGCTTTAATACACTTGTCTGGCGATGGGAGAAAAAGATTTACAATTTTTCATATCGCTTTCTCGGCGATGCAGAGACTTCGAAAGATATCACACAAAAAGTCTTTATTCGATTGTACAAGAATCTTGATAAATTGAAAGACCGTTCAAAATTTTCAAGCTGGATATATCAAATAACAGCTAATTTGTGCCGGGATGAGTTAAAGAGCTCGAAACGAAAGCGTGCGCTTTCCATAGAAAGCATCAATGAAACTCATAAAAATTTGGTGGAAGATGAGAATTTTCAACCGGACGAAGAAGTGAATCAAATGCAGTTGCGTTCGTTGATCAAGGACGCATTGCAGTCGATCCCGGAAGAACAGCGAATCGTTATTATTATGAAGGAATATCAGGGTTTAAAATTTGTCGAAATTGCGGAAGCATTGGGCGAGCCGTTGAACACGGTAAAGTCGCGCATGTATTACGGACTCAATGCATTGCGCAAGGTATTTAAACGCTGGAATATAAACCAGGAGGCGCTTCAATATGAAATGTGATGATACAAAATTATTATTTATGGATTTTATATATAATGAAATTTCCGACGAGGATGAACAAGTGTTACAAAATCATCTGTCCGGGTGCGTCTCATGTCGCGAGGAATTTCAATCACTTAAACAAACATCCGGTATTTTGCGGAAATGGGAAGATGTGGATCCGAAATTGAATCTAATTTTCGTGAGTGATAAAAAATCTATTTTCGGAGCATTCATGGATAAATTTTCATTTGCACCGAAAAAACTTGCTTTTGGATTTGCGCTCGGATTCGCATCGATTATTTTATTTTTCTCAATTGCAAATACGGAGCTTTCTTTTAAAGATGGTGATTTTTCAATGAAAATGGGACTATTCAAAACCAGAACGGAACAGGCACAGTTGTCACCGGAAGTGCAGCAGGCGCTGCTCAATCAACTCCAGCAGCAAAATGCACAAATGATAAGCGAAATGATACGGCAAAGCGAACAGCGTCAGCGGCAGGAGCTGGCAGCCACACTCACGAAATTCTCGCGGGAGTTTAATTACCAGCGAACCAATGATCTGAAACTGATGGGCGCCGGACTCGATGAAATCGAACAGAAACTCTATCAGCAAATGGAAAAACAGACAAATGATCGGTTCAATAATTTGATTCGCTACATCAATCAAAATCAGGGAGCGAATCGAAAATAGCATATTTGATGGAGTATGAAATGAAAACACGATCAGTATTTATCATATTACTTCTCGTCGTCCCGTTAATGTTGTTTGCCCGGAATAAGCAGCGCCCGGGAAATAACATTCAGGATGATATCGAGATCATGGAAACCATCCTGGACAAATTATTTGATAAACACGAAGGCTCCTTTCGTTTAATCAGTGGCGGCACGAGCGGTTTCTACCTCGATGGATACGGTATTTTGTTTAAAGTTCCCTATTCCCAAAGTGACCGGCTTTATTATGTAACTCCCGACAAGCAGGCGCGTAAAATGTTTGATGACTGGATTATCAGTGGACAGGGACAAGTCATTTCAAAGAGAGATCAAGATGCGGACGAGAAACCGGCTGAGTTTGAAAAAGAAATGAAGGAAGAAATTACCCGGGTAAAAGACATTTCCGCGCGATTTTTGGGTGATTATGTCTCAGCGCTCACGTATCTGGAGCCGAGCTACTGGATAACGGTTATTGTAGATTTCAATGATTCCCCGCGGGCATTCTCCGGTTTTACGCCGGAGAAAGCCCTGCGACAGGTTATCGGAAAAGTTCAAAAGAAAAATATTGCCGATTATCATAAAGGTAAAATCGATTTTGATAAACTGAAGGATCGCATTCAATTCGTATCAAAATATGAAAATGACTCGGAAATGGATGGCGACATTGATATTTTCTCGGATATTATGAATTCATATATCGAGAAGGGCAATGAAAAAAACGAGCTGCACGTTATCGATGCGGTAAAGGGATTTTATCTCGACGGATACGGTGCGATCTTTATCATGAAAGTTAATCTACAACCGAATTTCATCAACATCATTACCAGCGGCAGCCGAAATAATCAGTTTTCGGTGCAGGCTTATTCGTCCTTTGGCGACACCATAGATTTCGATGAAAAACTGGATATCCTGCGCGACCGAATCACTTCGCTTTACGCCAGGTTCGGACATACGTTGCGAAAATTGCAGCCAAAAGAATGGCTCGAGGTTGCAGTTAGTTTGAATACGATTCATCCGGACAATGACTATTCGAAAGTCATTTACAAAATTCAAAAAAAAGACATCGACCGGCTAAGCAGTCAAAAAATCGGGATAAATGAATTTAAAAGACTGGTGAACATTGCTCGGTATTGATTTATTTGTCGTCAGGTGATTTTAAGGACTTGCCCATATATTCCGCCTGGTCCCGCAGGCGGGATGCCGCGTGTTTCACATTCCAGTAACTTTTTACATAATCATAGATCAGTACCTTCAACTCCGAATCTTTTTTCAACTCTTCCACAATTTCTTCAATTTTTGTATCCTTATCCCGGACCCGGTGAGGTGTGCTGTCTTCTTTTTCCACATATCCCAGCGGCGTGAGAAACATTTTCCCTCGTCCTGTCAAAAGCCAGTTCAGATTTACATTATACAACTCTACCATTTTAATCAAATTTTCCCACGTGGGAACGCTTTCCCCCCGTTCATATTTGCTCACATGCTGGTACTTTATTCCCAGACTGTTCCCCATTTCAGCCTGACTTAAGTTTCGCGCTTCACGAATATTTCGGAAACGCACCCCGATTTCTTTTTTCATATGAATAAATAATTATTAGTAAATAAAAAAATGCTTGACAAATAAATAAATATTTATTATATTGCTATATATTACAGTATAATAATTTTTTCATTGATTGTCAACAAAAAAAGTGGGAGGGTGGATGAAACTGGTCATGATGCAAAAAGCAGCACAAGTCAATAAAATTTTATTTCAGCTACGACAGGACACAGCCTATCTTTATAAATATTTTTATTGCAGATTTCAGCAGCGAGACAAACTTCAAATCATTAAATATTTTTCTTTTATTCAGCCAAATTTCCCGGAGGGCACCATGGAAAAAGCCGTGTTAAACAGGCTCGACGAAGTCGCCCGCCTGTTGATTTTGGCTCAGGAAAATATTGAGTACGTTCAAAAATACTTCATTTCCGAGCTGAAAAAAGAAGGGCGAATGCCGGGAACAGGAGATTGCTCATCCGATGATCCACAAAATCCAAAAGGTAAACAGACGTGAAATTTTTCCAATAGTGTTTTGCATCGGCTGCGCAATTTATATGAAAAGGAGAATGATATTTTGGGGAAACTAAATCCCTCCTGAAAGGGAATTTCGGGAGGGATTTTTTATCGAATTAACCAAGTAAACGAACGAGCCACAGGCTCAATTCCGGTACATAGGTAATGATGAGCAGCGCTATTACCAGAATGAGCAGAAATGGCAGCGCGGCTGTGTATAGCTTTACCACAGGCTTATTAAAGCGAAAGCTCGAAATGAACAGATTCAATCCCACCGGTGGTGTTGAATAGCCGATCTCGAGGTTGGTCAGGAAAATAACTCCTAAATGAATCGGATCGATGCCGAATTCTTTCGCAATAGGAACGATGAGCGGCACGACCACGATAATCGCCGAAAACACATCCATCAGACAGCCGATGATGAGCAGGAAAATATTGAGCATGATCAGGAACACGACCTTGCTTGTGATGTAAGTTTTCATGAACGCCAGAATCTGCATCGGTATCTGCTCGTCGATCAGGTAGTTGGTCAAGCCCATTGCGGTTCCCAAAATTACCAGAATCCCACCGACCAGCAGCATGCTTTCTTTCATGATTTTCGGAACATCCCTGAACAGATTTAAGTCCCGGTAGATCACTACTTCGATGAATAGCACATAAAACGCCGTGACCGCAGCGGCTTCTGTAGCGGTGAAAATTCCCATATAAATACCGCCGACAATGATAATGGGCAGCGGAATTTCCCAGATTGCTTCTCTGGTGGAATGCAGCAAATTCTTCCAGCTAAAAGCAGTGCGCGGCACGTTTGCAGTAATTCCTTTGCGGGCACTGAAAATCGACAGCAGTACGATCAGAATGAAGCCCGGAATGATGCCTGCCAGAAAAAGTTGGTCGATGCTGATTTGCGCTACCAGTCCGTACAGAATAATAGGCAGGCTTGGCGGGAACAGCAGCCCCAGGCTGCCGGAAGATGTGAGCAAGCCCAGTGAAAATTTCTCGGGATAGCCGTCTTTTCTCAGAATGGGATAAAGCAGTCCACCCAGTGCGACGATGGTCACTCCCGATGCGCCGGTGAACGCTGTAAAAAATGCGCAGGTCATCAGGGAGACGATGGCGAGACCACCGGGCATCCAGCCGAACATTGCGTTGGCAAGATTGACCAGCCGCTTCGGAGAATTGCTCTCTGCCAGCAGATAACCGGCGAACGTAAACAGTGGAATCGCCAGCAGCGTGGGCGCGTTGGCGATGCGGTACATTTCAACGATAACCGCCGACGTGCTGATTCCCTGCGATTGGAAACTCAGCAGCGCAATCGATCCCAAAATGACGAATAGCGGTGTACCAAACAGGGCGAGTGCAATCAACGCGACTCCGATCAGGATTACCGTCATGCCTGTACCTCCTTTCTCCGCAGGAGAGATAGAATCTGCTCGATTGATTGCAAAAAGAAGCGGAACATCATAATGCCGAAGCCGATGGCGATAATCAGTTGCGCCGACCATGTGGGCACTCCGGCGAACAGGTCGCCGCCGAGCTCTGCTTCCAGTTTGATGAAATTAATCGCTGCCTGCATCAAAAAGAAGCAGACCACTGCTGCGAATAAATTGATAATGATCTGGCTGACCTGCTTTCCTTTTTGCGGCAACAATTTTGTCAGCACATCAATATTAATATGCTTGCTTTCCCGGGTTGCCAGCGACGCGCCTATGAATCCGATCCAAAGCACGAGATGGCGCAGAAAAACATCTGCCCAAAAGATGGATGTGGCAAAAAAGTTGCGCAAAATGACCTGCAAAAAAGCAAGCAGAATCATTGAGGTCAATATGATGACGACAAAAAATGTTTCGATTCTCGCAATGAATTTATCTAATAAATTAAGCAGTCTCAAAAGTGTTGGCTCCTTTCTTCTTATGATGTCGGTCGTTCAAAAACAAACAGGAACGGGCGGCGATCATCGGGATTATTCGCCAGCGAATCGTTGTTATTATCCAGTATGATATAGAAATACTTGTGATCGATCGTCAATCCCTCTGCTCTGCCGTATTTCATGTTACAGTATTCGAATTTATCCGAAAGCTCGGTGGATCGAAATGACCAGCCCATCGTCTCTCGATACGTCGTCCCGTCAAATTCCAGTTTACATATTGAAAATGAATTTCTGCCCAGCGCGTACAATTCATCATTAAAATAATAAAGCCCGGTGAAATCGGTTTTTACATTTGCTTTCATACGGAATTTTGTATCATCCATTTTGTAGGCAGAAACAGAGACCGGATCAATAGTCGTATTCACTTCGAGAATTCCCCGCGGCTCGCGCTCGGCGCAAAGGATAAATTTACCACTGTCCTTATAAGTGATGCCTTCGATATAGGCATTTTTGCGCTGAAATAATCCAATTTCAGTGCCGAACTTTCGCAGACCGGGAGTCACCCACTGCACTGTATCGCCGGCAGCATTGACTTTCAGAATTCGGATTGCCATTTCAGAAG
>WJJN01000212.1 GCA_014729735.1 Candidatus Zhuqueibacterota bacterium | reverse complement strand
AAACGAGAAACGGGAATAGATGCCATGATCCCGTTACCGGCTTTAAAGAAGTTCAAAATCCGGGTTCATTTTAAAATGGATTTATAACAGTTTGGAGTGCATCGCCTTCATAGGATGCGCAATGCATAAAGGCATTGCACTCCGGAGATGAAATTGTTTATGAAAAATGCATCATTCACCCCAAAAGAAATCGAGCTCATTAAAATATTACAGGAAGACATTCCGCTGACTGAAGAACCGTTTCGTCCGATTGCCGTACAACTGGGCGTGGGAGAAGAGTGGATTTACGACACCCTGAAACGCTGGAAAAACGAGAAAAAATTAAGAGGCATCCGGGCGATTCTTTATCATCAACAGGCTGGTTTCACAGCGAACGGCATGTCGGTATGGGCGGTTCCTGAAGAAGAAATGGATGAAGTCGGAAAGACGATTGCATCGTATTCTGAGGTGAGCCATTGTTATCAGCGTCCTACCCTGCCTGACTGGAATTACAATCTTTACGCTATGATCCACGCGAAAAGTCAGGACGAGGTGGAAACAACTGCAAAACAAATCAGCCAGCACATTGGCATCAGCGATTATCAAATTTTATACAGCGTGCGGGAATTTAAAAAGAGAAGTATGAAATATTTTGTATCGGAAATAGAGGGAAAAAATGAATAATCAGAAAAGTCAACAATTATTTGAAAAGGCAAATACCTATATGCCGGGTGGAGTCAATTCACCTGTCCGGGCGTTCAAATCAGTCGGAAATATTCCGCCATATATCGCCAGAGCAATTGGCAGCCGCGTGTGGGATGTGGATGGCAACGAATATATCGACTACATGGCATCCTGGGGACCGATGATTCTGGGTCATGCCCACCCTGCCGTTATCGAAGCAATTCAGTCTGCGGCTGGAAATGGCACCAGCTACGGCGCCAATTGTGAAGCCGAGATTCAACTGGCGGAGAAGATCTGCCAACTGGTGCCGGGGATCGATATGGTGCGAATGGTAAACTCAGGTACCGAAGCGACAATGAGCGCCATCCGGCTGGCTCGTGCATATACGAAGCGGGATAAAATCATTAAATTTGCAGGCTGCTACCACGGGCACGGCGATTCATTTCTGATACAGGCTGGTTCCGGCGCGACGACTCTGGGTATCCCCAGCTCGCCCGGTGTTACCGGAGCAATTACCGGCGATACGCTGAATGCAGAATACAACAACATAGAAAGTGTCAGAAATTTGGTTGGTCAATTCCCTGAGCAGATTGCGGCGACCATCGTCGAACCTGTTGCCGGTAATATGGGCGTCGTGCCGCCTGAACCAGGATTTCTGGGAAGCCTGCGCCAGTTAGCCGATGATCATAATTTCCTGCTGATATTTGATGAGGTTATTACAGGATTTCGTCTCGCAGCGGGCGGGGCGCAGGAATATTATAACGTGACTCCGGATCTGACGACACTGGGCAAAATTATCGGCGGCGGCTTGCCTGTGGGCGCTTATGGCGGAAAGAAAAACATAATGGAAATGCTTGCGCCTGTGGGACCTGTGTATCAGGCAGGCACGTTGTCAGGAAATCCGCTGGCTATATCCGCCGGCTTGAAAACCCTTGAGTTGCTTGAGCAAGAAGATGTTTATCCACAACTTCGGGAAAAGGCGAATTATCTTTTTACAGGAATGGCGGACAATTTCAAACAGGCAGAGATTCCTGTTTTCGCAAACGCTGTGGAATCCATGGGATGTTTCTTCTTTAATCCGGGCATGGTTTCCGATTATGAGAATGCCACAAAAAGCGATACGAAAATGTTCGGACGATACCATCAATTAATGATGCAACACGGCGTGTACCTGGCGCCGTCCCAGTTTGAAGCGACATTTTTATCACTGGCTCATACAAAAGAAGATCTGGACAAGACATTGGAGATTCATGGGAAGGTTTGTCGGGGATTGAAATAAAACTAGCGATACTAAGCGTAATGCTGAAAAACCTCTTCACTTCTTCAGTTCATTCTATAATTAAGATAATGTTTTTAATATAATAAGTCAAATAGATACGGCTATTCCATTTGGAAGTCCCCCTACGCCCCAAACATGGCGCACCTTTGGGTTCGAAGGGGAATTTAGGGGAATATTATCATAAGTAATTGAAATTTAGTAACATCCCCCCTGTCCCCCCTTCAAAGGGGGGAACTTAAAAATTCAAATAGATACTAAATTTGAAAATTGCTGATTTAAGGGGATAATCTTACAAGATATATCGATGGATGCGCTGCACTTTTTTATCGCTGAATCCCATACTCCTTCATCTTCCGCCACAGGGTAGTGCGTCCGATATCAAGAATTTGGGCGACCTTATCGTAATCCCAGTTATTGGCAAGAAGCGTTGCCTGAATCACCTCTTTTTCGATGTCTTTCAAAGTCATTTGTTGACTGACATCTTCCCGGATAATTCCGGGAACGATTTCACGGCGTATTGCATCCGGCAGGTCACCGGAATGGATCAGATTGCCGATTGCCAGCGCCACGGCTCGTTCGACGGCATTTTCCAGTTCCCGCACATTGCCGAACCACGAGTAATTCAATAATAATTGCCGAGCATGATTGGTAAATCCGCTTACCTGCTTTTTCATTTTATCCGCATATTTGCCCATGAAATATTCCGCAAGTGGCAATATGTCTTCCTTGCGCTCCCGCAATGGCGGAATATCGATGTTGACCACATTCAGGCGGTAAAACAAATCCTGTCGGAATTTTTTCTGTTCAACCAATTCGGCTAATTTT
>WJJN01000211.1 GCA_014729735.1 Candidatus Zhuqueibacterota bacterium | reverse complement strand
GCCGCCACGCTTTCATCAGCTATTGGCTCGATTCTCATTGCGCCGCGGACGTTGCAGGCGCTGGCGAAAGACCACATTTTTCCGCTCATGCCGGTGAACAGACTGCTCCTACAAGGCAAGGGCGAATCGAACGAGCCAGTAAATGCTACGCTGCTGACTGCGTGCATTGTGCTCGTGTTTGTGTCCCTAGGCAGTGTGGATTTGGTTGCCCAGATTATCAGCATGTTTTTTATGATTACTTATGGAACACTGTGTCTGGTGAGTTTCCTGGAGCATTTCGCAGGCAACACCTCCTATCGTCCCACGTTCCGCTCGAAATGGTATCTTTCTTTAATAGGCGCTCTTGCCTGTTTTGTGATGATGTTTCAGATGGCGCCGGTATACGCGATTTTAGCGACCATTGCGATGATTGTCATTTATCTCAGCCTCAAACGCGGACATGAAACAGAATCCGATCTTTCTGTGATGATTAAAGGAGCGCTTTTTCAATTAACGAGAAATTTACAGGTGATGATCCAGCGGAAACAGCCGAAAATGAGCATGAATAATTGGCGACCGTCGTTTATCGCTGTTTCTTCCAGTTCGGTAACCAGACTTGCACCATACGATTTGCTGCGCTGGATTTCTCATTATTACGGCTTCGGCACGTTTATCCATTACATAAAGGGGCAATTGAACGAAGCCCATAAACTGGAAGCCAGGAATAAACTGGAGCAGCTTATCCGGCTGGGTTCGGACAGCCGCGCAGGAATTTATGGTGACACGATTATTTCTCCGAGCTTTAAAACCGCTATCGCGCAAATCGTGCAGATTCCCGGTATTTCCGGAATGGAAAATAATTCTATTTTATTTGAATTTCATGAAGATGATGAACAGGATATCAATGATATTATTGACGGTTGTCATTTTGCCGCGGTGGTTGATTTTAATATCTGCGTGCTCCGTTCATCGGAGCGGCATTTCGGTTACCGCAAGCGGATTCATATCTGGCTGACACCCGGAGATTATCGCAATGCAAATCTCATGATCCTGCTGGCGTACATCATCATGGGACATGCTGAATGGAAGGGGTGTGAAATTCAATTATTTGCAGCCTTTGAAAAGGAAAATTTGAACAAGCATGTAAAAGAACTGAATGAGCTGATCGAGCAGGGTAGAATTCCGATCTCCCATAATAATGTTCAGAAAATTCCGTTCAGCAAAAAGACGGAGCGCTACGAATCGCTGGTTTCCGACCATTCGACAAATGCTGATCTGGTAATTATGGGATTTTCTTTGGAAAAGCTGACTCAGCAGCAGGGGGAGTTTTTTAAACGATTTGAAAATATTAAAGATATTTTATTTGTGAGAGCAGGTCAAAAAATTGTGATCAGCGAGTTGTTCGATTAAATATTTTAAATGCTATGGACATTTTTACACTACAATTTGAAACTATTAAAGAAATGCTCGACTGGCGTGTGAGTCTCGACATCGTGCTTATTGCGATGGTTTTCTTTTTTCTCTACCAAACCTTACGCACGATCGGTAGCTGGAAAATCCTCTCCGGTGTCGTGCTCGCTGGAATCATATTTGTGAGCGCCCGCTTCCTGGATTTGCGTGGAATAGAATGGATATATTCCAATTTGAGCCAGGTGCTCGTGCTGGCATTGATCATTATTTTCCAACCTGAACTGCGGCGTTTCTTCGAACGCGCAGCGTCACTGCGCAGGCGGGGAAATGGTTTCGAAGTCGAAAAGATTGCATCACTGTTCAGCGATACAGCGTTCGCTCTTGCTGCTCAGTATCAGGGTGCTATTTTGGTACTGGCTGGCAACGATTCAGTTAAATTGAAAACATCGGAAGGAATTTCGCTTAAAGCGGAACCCAATTTTCCGCTGCTGATGAGCATTTTCGATCCCCATTCACCGGGACACGATGGCGCCGTCGTCGTGGAAAAAGGCATGATTACATCATTTGCCGTTCGACTACCGCTGTCTTCATCGCAGCGATTGTCGCATGAGTACGGAACGCGCCACCATGCGGGGATGGGACTTTCGGAGATGACAGATGCGCTGGTCATTGTTATCTCAGAGGAACGGGGCACGGTCACTGTTTTTAAAAACGGGGAAATGTCTATCATCGATAATAAGGGTGAGTTAACATCACAGATAACTGCGCACTGGCAAACATCTGCCTTCCCACAGTTTGTCCAGATTGCAAATCAGAAACAAAAGCGCCTGGTAACACAACTCGCAGTCAGTTTTGTACTGGCATTCTTTTTCTGGTCGACTGTGGTGCTCACGCAGAGCAAGCTTCAGGAGGCATTCTTCACCGTTCCGGTGGAATATCATTCGACTCCCAAAAATGTGGCGTTAGCAACCGATGTTCCACAAGAGATCCGGCTGACCCTGATAGGACCGATGACGGATCTGGAAAAGCTGAACTATAGCCAGTTGCGAGTACGCGTTGATCTCTCGAACGCGGTGCAGGGCAAAAAGGTTATTTTAGTAGATGAATCAAATATTCGATTACCACGACATGTTCGGGTAAAAGACACCGATCCCGCGGCGCTGGAGCTGAATTTCGTGAGCCGGATTGAAATTGAAGCAATTGTCGATCCGCAATTGATCGGAAAAGTTCCGCGGGGATATGAAATCGCTTCGGTAGAGGTGATTCCTAAAAAAGTGAATGTGCTCGTGCCAATGGATATCGACGTGCAGGGAAATTTGCGACTGTTGACAACGCCAATTTATCTGGAAAATGTCCGGAGTGAAAAAACGATATACTGCAATTTGATCGCACCCGGATTTGTACAACCTGCGGGTAATGCGTTTCCACCAGTTGAGGTAGTCCTGAAAGTGAGACGCCGCAGTTGAACATCGGAATCCACAATAGATACTAATGAAGGATGATTAATTTAAAGATTCTAAAGATGAGGATATTAATAAAAATAGCAATACTATTGTTAACAATTTCTCGTTTATGTGAAAGCGCTAATTTTGCAGATGAGGTTAGTGAACAGTTACGCCAGCGTATTGAAAGTGGGGGAGTCCCGTTGACGATAATGATTCGGGATGAAGCTATACTTGCTGCTACGGTTTTACCGCATTTTTACGAACAGCGCGTGTTTGAACCTGCATGGAGTGATCAGAGCGGCGCTTTGCCGGTGGCTCTGGATTTACTCCAAGCCTTAAAGCGGGCGGATGATGAAGGATTAAAACAGGAGGATTACCATTTTGCAAAGATTCAATCGATTTTGCGTGAATTAAATACGAATGCAAAAATTAATTCGGAATTCGATAGTGGAATAGCAGTAAATTTTGATTTGCTGTGTACCGATGCATTTTTAATTTACGGCGCTCATTTAATTGCAGGCAGAATTCACCCGGAGACCATCGATCCTCAATGGAGGGCGAATTTGCGTGAGGTAGATCTGGCTGCACTATTGCAACGGGCATTGGATTCAAATGAGATCGACAGGGCATTGAAATCACTGCTGCCGCCGCAAAATGGATACAGATTATTAAAAAAAGCGTATCAAAAATACAGGGCAATAAAGGAGAATGGAGGCTGGACGCTGATTGAGAAAGGTGATCCACTCAAGATAGGTGATTCAAATCAACGAGTTTATGCCGTGAGGCAAAGGTTGCGCTTAACATCGGATTTGGGAATGGAAAGTGCGGAAACGGATTCTTTGTTTGATGAAAATTTGAATAGAGCTGTACAGATTTTTCAAATGCGCCATGGACTTGACGCCAGTGGAACTGTTGATGCGGCAACTTTACAGGAATTGAATGTTCCTGTATCGAAAAGACTGGTGCAAATTCGGGTGAATCTTGAACGCTGGCGCTGGTTGCCGCAGGATTTGGGCGAGCGCCATATTTTAGTCAACATCGCTAATTTTGCACTTGATTGCATCGACGAGGGCAGAAGTGAATTGAATATGAGAGTAATCGTTGGTAAACAATACCGCAAAACTCCGGTATTTAGTGATAAAATAACATATATGGTATTTAATCCGTATTGGCATGTTCCGAACAACATTGCAAAACAGGACATCCTGCCGCTCATAAAAAAGGATCCGGAATATCTGACAAAAAAGAAAATCAAAGTTTTTCGATCATGGGAAGCAAACACTGAAGAAATGAATCCTGCGGATATCAATTGGTCGGAAGTAACAGGAGAAAATTTGACATTCCGGTTTCGTCAGGACCCGGGACCTGAAAACGCCCTGGGTAGAATCAAATTCATGTTTCCAAATCAGTTCAATGTTTACCTTCATGATACGCCGACGAGAGATCTTTTTCAAAAATCAAAACGGGATTTCAGTTCCGGTTGCATTCGGGTCGAGAATCCCATTGGATTGGCTTTGTTTTTGCTAAAAACAGACAAAGAATGGTCCATACAAAAAATTGAGAAAGAATTAAGCAATATGGTAGAGCATACAATCCGTTTGCCAGAAGCGGTGCCAGTACATCTTTTATACTGGACAGCATGGTGTGATGGAAACGGTATGATTCAGTTTCGCAAAGATATATATGGACGAGACAGGAAACTTCTTGCCGCGCTTAACGAGGAACCTTATGATTAATAATTTTCAAAAAGGACTGATATGAAGTTTGCACTGCGATTTGTATTTTTGATTATAATTTTATTGGTTTATAATAGAGTTCATTCACAACAGACGCCATTCGATCCAGGGAAAGCCACATTTAAGCTAAAATTTAAAAATGTTATTTCGCCATATCGAATAATGTTTACTTCAATTATGCCTGATGAGATACTGGAATGCGAAATTGTTGATAGCTCCAGCTCTGAAAAATATGCTGCCGAATCAACTAAAGGGCGGTTAGTGATTTCGGGAGTGAATAAATGGACGTGGGAGCCACCCAAACGCAGTGGCAAATATGAAATTATTTTTACAAATGCAGCCACATCCGATTCCATTCTATTGAACGTTTTTGTACTTGTCCCTTTAAATCAGATCAAGAGCGGTAAATTGAACGGATTTCGAATTGGTGAATATCCGCGGGTTCCATTGCGAAATCTTTCTGTTTACAAAGCTCCGAAAGGCGTTATAGAGGTTATCGAAGAAAATTCGCAGCTTAAAATTTCACCACACTTTACGTTAAAGAATTTTCTCTGCAAACAACAGTGCGCTTTCCCGAAATATCTTATTTTGCAGGAACGGCTGCTGCTCAAACTGGAGCTTATTTTGGAAAAGGTTAATGAAAAGGGGTATCGCTATAATTCGATTCATATCATGAGCGGGTATCGAACGCCGCATTATAATAAGATGATCGGCAATGTAAAATATAGCCGACATGTGTACGGCGGCGCTGCGGATATCTTCCTGGATGAGCATCCAAAAGATGGAATGATGGACGATTTGAATAAAGACGGTCGCATCAATTATCTGGACGCAAATGTGCTGTACGATATTATTGAAGAAATGTACGGTAAACCATGGTATAAGCCGTTTATCGGCGGATTGGGATGGTACAGGAAGACCTCCAACCACGGACCATTCGTTCATATCGATGTACGACAGATTCGCGCCCGTTGGGGAGATTAATG
>WJJN01000210.1 GCA_014729735.1 Candidatus Zhuqueibacterota bacterium | reverse complement strand
CAACCAGAATGGGGCATGCCCGGATTGCGGGGCACCAATGGAGCACGAGAGCGGCTGTGTTGTCTGCCGTTCCTGTGGCTATTCCGAATGCGGCTAATGAATTGAAATGAAAAAGCCTGTCGTTTAATGCGACAGGCTTTTCCCCTCCTCTCTTATTTTATGCCCTTGAAAATTGCTGTTTCGCATAAGCAACTACCATATCCTGCCAGTACTGTTTCAGCGTCTTTTCCGTGTTTGCCCGCAGCGGTACATAACAGGCGCCGCAGTCATTAGTCTTAGTAAAATTTTCGATTAAGTCCTTCTGTGTTTGAAATCGCACCTGGTGCATGGCGCAGGGAACCAGACTGCCATCCGGATTGACGACAAGATGTCGGTATCCGGTGCGGCAATTGGGAATATCATTTGTTTTGAAAAATCGGATCATTCCGCGAAACATGGATTCCGAATTGACAATCGGCGCTCCCTGCCGTTTCATTTCGATCAGTCTGTCAATCTGCTGCTCCAGAAGGTTCAATTCTTCAGGTGATTGCGGTGAATGAACCGCATCGCCGGTTCGCAATTGGGTGTATGAGCTGAAGATCATATTTGCATTCCATTTGCTGATGGCGGTATCTGCAATCTCACTCAGATAAGGCAGATTCTCCTTGCGAATGGCGCAGATCATGGTTACGTTCTTGTTTCCCTCGGCGGTGATTTTTGGCACCAGTTCACTGAGATGCGAAAACAATCCCGGTATCTGCCTGTTTTCATCATGGCGTTCGTCCGGCATGTCCAGTGAGAACGAGTACTGGTTTACGCCTGCTGCATGCAGTTCTTTATACTTTTCGAACGTCAGCAGCGCGGCATTGGACACAAACACGATCACGGGGAGCACTTTCCCGCGTGAGCGAAACTTCTTTACGATATCAACAACGTCTTCCCGCAGCAGCGGTTCGCCGCCGGAAATCTGTGCGAAAATGGGTTTCAGATCATCGTAAATTTGAACGAACTTTTCAGGCGGCGCTAATTCTTCATCTTCGATAAATCCTTCCTTGTCGCAATGTGCACAATTAGCATTACATGAGTGGATAATTTCAAACGAGATGGCGAGCGGTTTTTTCCCAAAAATGTTTCGAATACCGCGTCCGGCAATGTTCAACGCGGAATTTATCGAGATTCCATTCATACTTATTCATTCCTTAATTTGATTCTTTGTTTAAACCGAAGGATCAGGACTTTTGAATATTTAAATCCGGGTTTGATCAGATATGCAAGAAAGATAGCTATAAAAATAGCGATTAGTATTTCCGACGGGATATTGAGTGTCAATCCGAGCCAGGCGAGTAATATGTATCTGGGAAAACGACCGATAACCACAGCGGTCAAATATTTCCATAATGGATAATTTACAGAAAAGGCAAAGAATTTAAATATGAAAAACGGTACCGGCGTAAAACCGGCAAAGACCAATGTCCAGAAAGGAAATTTATTGAAATATTTAATTGAGATCTGATAAAAACGCTTTTCCTTATAGCCAACTATTTTTTTGTAATTTAAGATAGGAACAAATACCTGGAAATCGATATAACCGGCAACAATGGTTCCCAAAGTTGCTGACAAGGCGAGCAGGAAAAGATTCTGATACTGTCCGCAGAAAATGAGCACCGGTTCATGCGGGAAAACGGATATTGCGGTGTTGGACGGTATCGAATAAAAAAATACGTAAATGAAGCTGCGATACTGTGCCTGTACCGCAATGAAATAGAGATTAATCAAACCCAATAATATGATGACCGCGGAAAAGAAATACACTTTGAATGTTAATTTGTCAACGACAAATGTGGATTCCAGATCCGATTTAAGTTCTACATCCAAAAGTATAACCTTCCGACTGAATATACTGTTCTATTATTGTTGGTATTATAAAAATTATTTCCAAGATAAGCAAGGGAAAATTAAATTTATTTCAATTGTGTTACAATGTTGTAAAAAGTAAATTATAAAAATTTATTAATAATTGGAAAAATATTGCATTCTTAATTTAAAATAATTATTATACATAAATAATCTTAATTCTTGGGTGCTTTTTTAGGATTTTATTAGGCAGGATAATTCCTGCAATCAGGAGGAATGTCATGATTGATGAAATGGCTCGTTTAAACATGAGTTATCTTCTGGAGTTACTGCGAGATGAAAAAAATATTCATCGCGATATGGAATTGATGAATAAATTTCTCCGGGAGCGAAATTGTACTTTTCGGGGACAGGTGATGCCCACGCTCCTAAAACCGAATTTTCTCTCCCCCAGACAATCGACTGTACTGAAGAGGGTGGTCAAAATAATTTCCAATGTTCTGAATAAATTTATTAAATATTATTTCGAAAATGAAGATGTGAGAAAAATCATGAATTTCAGCGCGGAGGAAAACGAGCTATTTTCCATCGATCCCGGTTATTCTGTTCCGCTGGTCATTTCCCGGCTGGATGCCTTTATGCAAGACTACGACATCCGCTTTTTAGAGTTCAATTGTGACTCGCCTGCCGGCACCGCCTATTCTGACGTTCTGGAAGATGGATTTCATAATTATCTGGAAAAATACAATTTCCTGATTCACTGGAAAATCAAGTATTCTAATCGACAGGATCAGTTATTGAATGCACTGTTAGCCTGTTATCGCGAATTTTCATCTCAACAGCAGAAAAAGAAAAACCCGACCATCGCCATTATCGATTGGGAAGATGTTTCCACACTATCCGAATTCGAATTGCTGAAAGTCTATTTCGAGTCAAAGGGATATCCAACGATTATCTCATGTCCACAAAAGCTAAAAATACGAAATGGAGAGTTGACAGTCGATGGAGAGGTAATCGACATCATCTATCGCCGGGTGATAACCCGAGAGTTGATAAAGCGAATGGATGAAGTTAACGATTTCATTCAGGCTGTGAAAGACGGGCTGGTATGCATGGCAAATCCATTCCGCTCATTTATTGTCGGGAATAAGAAAGTGCTGGCGATTATGACTGATCCAGCCTTTCAATCGATATACAGCCGGGAAGAATTAAAAATAATCAATCAATGTATTCCGTGGACCAAAGTACTGAAAGATTCCAAAGAGACGTTTCAGAATTTTCAGGTGAATTTGCGAAATTTCATTTATGATAACAGAGAGAATTTGGTACTAAAGCCCGCTTCATCTTATGGTGGTAAAGACGTGTATTTGGGACGTGATACAACCGATGATACCTGGCGTCGCATCGTGGATGAAAATATTGATAATGAAAATTGGGTGGTGCAGCAATACGTGCCGATCCCGGAGGATATTTTCCCGGAGCTGCGAGGAGATGAAATTCATCTAAAACTGAAAAAAGTAAACATT
>WJJN01000209.1 GCA_014729735.1 Candidatus Zhuqueibacterota bacterium | reverse complement strand
TTCAGAAAAAGTAAACGAAATGTAAATGGAGTTATTGTAGTATAATCTCAACATCTTCCGGTTTTACAGGCGTAGATGGTGTAAATCTCACAATGCGATCACGGGTTATATTTACAAAAGTTATGCGTTTTGGTTTTGGATCTTTCGGCTGCCAACGACCCATTCTCGATGATTTGTGTTGAAAATAGCAATAGTAATTTCCAACGTTGATTAAATTTCCATCAGCATCAAATCCGTCCCATTCAACCAGGTCCGGTATCTGCGAATATCCTTCAATGGTATGAACAGTTTTTCCGGTAATCTTTCGAATTTCGATGCGCCACGCATAAACCTTGGTTTTTGCCACATTCGATATATTAAAATAAATCCTTTCCGGAATCATGCGCTCGGTCCACGGCTGCTGCAATTCGATATATTCTGACTCGTCTTCGACGAAATTCCGCTCGATTTTCTTCTGCAAACTGTCAATTTTCGCCTTACGGTACAGGCTATCAGTGTCAGAAGTTTTATAGGTACGGTATATTTTAATGTAGTTTCGATTGATACCGATGTCGTTTATCAGATAATTTCGAATACGAATTGCGCGCTCTGCCGTCCCTTCGTCATGACAATAGATGTCGATTGTATTTTTTGAATTATACTCCTGCGGCGAAGACAGCAAATTCTTCAATTTAGACCGATACTGATTGTAGCTTTCTTCCATTAGCGAGAAACTCGGATCTTCTACAATATTTTTCATTAATTCGGTAGAGGTTTTATTTTCAGGAATACCGAATTCGGAGCTGCCGAAGTATGAGAAAAGCCGGTCAAGATCGTCTGCTAAGATTTTATCAATCCGGATTAATGAACGTTGTTTAATGATTTTCACAGTGTCTGTGGACGCATGAATATTGTACTTGTATTCAAAATTCGATTTCATATTCCAGGAAAAGCCGAACTGGTGAGAACCGTAGCTATAGTGATTGAGTTCATTCAACGGATATTCCAGTCGGTAGATCAGGGAAATTCCTTTGAACAGGTTTAGCTGACCTTCAGCCAAAAAGGAACGGTCGTGATAGCCTGTTTTCAATACACCTTTATCGTACAATTTGGCTTCCGCCAGAATTCCGAAGACAAGATCATCTTCCTGATAATGACCGTAAATGGAGGCGCCGAACACATTATAATAGTACTTGAATCCAAAGTCCATAATCATCGGCTGTCGAGCGCCAACATCAGCTAATGACAGATCAGGACGATTAATGTGGTTGCATGCGATCCCGAATGAAAAATTCGACACCGGACGTACGACAGCGCCGAATCCGAAACTTACATTCCAGTTATTCATATCTTTGAACAGCGGATCCTCCAGATGGAGCACATTGTCATAATCGAAATCATAATTGATATTCAAGCCATTGGCGCTCACGCCAAGAGCAATTATCGGCGAAAGGGAATACGCCATCGAGACACCTATTCCCACCGTTCGGAAATAGGGAGTATTGAAGCTTTGTGTGGTAATCCCCAATCCGACACGAGGGAAGGGGATGTTCGGCAGGCTATTACTGTTAAACGTATGTTTTAATGCCGTACTGTTTCCACTCACAAATCCGACATGATACAGTTTCATTCCCAGATTCAGAACCATATTCTGGAACGGAACGACTGCTGGATTGATAAAAAGCGATTGTGGATCTTCCAGATCCGCGGGATTCGTTCGGATAAAATCCTGCGAATATGCTGTTATAGTCGCAATGAAGAGCACAATCAGTATGATGCTGATATTTTTTTTCATTTGAATCACCTTTTATCTATTTAATGATGACAACACAGCCCCGGGTAATGGGATTGCTTTTATTTAACAAGACATAAAAATAAATACCCGGCATTAATCCTTTGCCATGTCTGTCACGTCCGTTCCATACAAATCTTTTGCCCTGCTGGTCCCTTTCATTAAATTCTCTGATTAATTTTCCATGAATATCGAATATTTTCAAGCTTGGTTCTTCAAGTACGAATTGTTCAAAATTAAAATCCGCATAGTCATTGAAACCGTCGTCATTTGGTGTGAACGGATTGGACTTTACTGTCAACTCCGCCCCCTCGACTTGAATCACGGTTTCCATGACATTATTAAACTCACTTTCCTCTTTTATCTTACCATCAGGCATCGGATCAGGATCGATTTTTACAACAACCCTGTGTTCGCCTTCCTGCATAAGCTGCACCTTTGTTTCAGTCTCATACAATTCTCCCGCATCTAATCCGGGCACCTCAACCTGATAGAACGGATTCTCGCTGTGATCCAGGTAAAACTTGATTTCAAAAGGCATATCACAATCGATGTATTTATTGCTGATGAGAGCCTTTATCATAACATAAGATTCAACTTCAATTGCTTCTTCCCCTGCCGAGTTTGCAAGATTCAGAAAGTACAGGTCTGAGAGCACTTCGGGAGTTGCAATTTCGTTTTCAAAAGTTAATGTATCCCGGTTGCCAACATTATCCACTAATATCAGTTTTAACGACAGTGAATCATTGTAACAATATGGCTGATCCGGATTATATTCAATGAAAACCATTTTTCCGTCAAGATTCACACGAATTGCGTGAGTGATATTCTGATGTTCAGGATTTTGCAGCGTCCATAGATAGAATTCCAGCGAGTCAGTGTTTACTCCCGAAATATCATCTTCAATTTCTACAAAGAGCGTGTCATCGAGTGATTCCAATTGTTCTGGTTCTATGGCGTTCACCCGCGGCGGGGTAACATCAAACGGGACCGTGAAATAGTAGTAAACCGTGCTATCCGTTTGGTTTGTATCCGTATGATTACCTTCATTATCCACAGCGTAAATTTCAACCCATACAGTATCATTATAATTGAACCTTTGTTCTTCACAGACGACAAACACGGAATCAGCTATCATTTGCGTTGTGAAATTCAAATCCTGCTGCGATAGATCGTTTACTCTGGTTTTCACAGTGATCGAATCAATATTCACACCTGATTTTTCGTCCCACAGCTTAAATTGAATCGATGTGATCAAACTGTCCGAGCAGCCGTAAATCGCAGGCTGATGATCGAAAACGATGGGAGGTTTGAGATCGTAATCAATAAATGATCCCGTTTCGAACCAGTATGTTGTGTCTGCCCGGTTTCCGTTAGAATCCGCAATGGCAAAATAAACATCGATTTTTGTTTCAAATGGAAATGGGATCGGCGTAGCGAAGCGCACCGTATCGTTATCCACTGTAAATGTCTTCGGTTTATCAGATATTTTTAATTCCGCTGTCGAAAAATCAACACCCGAGTGCTCATCGATCGTTGTCAATATAACCGGAGTTGTAACACTACATTCGGTTTGAAAGGCTTCAGGAACAATTGCAAAAATTTCCGGCGGAAAGGTGTCTTCGATGGTTTTGAACCAGTAGCAGGTATCTGCTGTATTTTCCGCATAATCTTTTACAGAAAAACAAACATGAATTGAATCACCCATTTCAAATGGTTTTATCGGATGATAGATGAGCGTATCACCCTGCACATTTAATTCCACTTCCAGTGAATCGATCAGCATTGTCGCAGACAGAATGTCTACGCCTACTCCCTTATCAGCAACCCGGATTGCCACGGATGTATCCATTGGTACGATGGTTGAAAATGGATCGGGCCACAAGACTTCTACGACCGGCGGGATTGTATCAGTACATCCTGTCATAAATGAATAGAATACTTCTGACTTCAATCCTGCACTATTTTTAACGTTTAGTTTTACATATACTGTTGTATCGCAACTAAAAGGTGATGACGGTTGGTAACTTATAACGCTATCTTTTTCAAAATCATGCGTAACTATAATATCATCAATCCGCAATTCGATAGAACTAGTATCAATACCTGATTCCGGATCAATTGCAGTAAGCATAATATCTGTATCAACAGAAACTCCGGTTGCGTTACTATCCGGTCGAACAATATGGATAATCGGCGGCGTCTTATCATATTCCTTTGAAATCGTTTTAAAAGAATATTCAACACTGTCAAGATTCCCTGCCATATCGGCTATTTCGAATTTAACACTCACATAACTATCAAAAGCAAAGACAGAATCCGGCGTATAGGTAAAAAGCGAATCATCCGATATCGTCAGACTTGCTGTATCGCCATTAATCGTCATTTCCGCCGAACTGACATCCAAGCCGGACATATAATCGTGTGCCGAGAGCATAATCGTCGGTTTGACCGATACATCCGTTTCATCTGGTAGCGGCTGTATGATAGTAATTTCCGGCGGAATCGTGTCTGGTGGTTCCGGCATTATCTCAAAGCTGTACGTTTTGCTCGTGTCGTTTCCGGCAAAATCTCGCACACTCACGAAGACTTCGACGGTCGATTCATAACTCAATGGCGTCGATTGCCAATATTTAAGTGTATCGTTTTTGAAAGAATATGTTTGAATATCCTCGCTATTCACCCGGAAAGCAATTGTTGATGAGTCTATCCCAGTCTCTTCATCCTGAAGCGCAACAAAAATATTCGGCTTTGGAGAGACCCTCGTATCACCATCTTGAGGATAAACAGGCGTAATTACAGGATTTATTGTATCAGACTCTGTGTAGAAGGAATAGGTTGTATCTGCTGGATTTCCAGCCATATCTTCAACTGTCAAGTGCACCCAAACCGTATCTCCCCACTGGAAAGGTTGTAACGGAGTATAGTGAATATCGCCGTCCTGATAGGAATGCGGTACCTGTGCGTTATCAATTTCGAGCACAATCGATGCCGGCTTGACGCCCGATTGACTATCCACGACATTGATGAGTAAATCGGTATCCAGCGGAACATTTTTCTCAAAAGCTTTCGGGCGAATTACGGTAATTTTCGGCTCAATAGTGTCGGGGATGATAGTAAAACTGTATGCTTTGCTTGCCGCATTTTCGGCAAAATCTTTAACACTCACTGACACATCGACAGTATCTCCATATTCAAATGGCGTCGCCGGGGTATAGGAAAGTGTGTCATTATCGAAATTATATGTTCCTTCTCCGGTTGCATCGAATACGATTGTTGACGGATCGATCCCTGTTTCCTCATCTAAAAAAGCTACAATGATTTCTGTATCCGGTGGAACCATAGTCTGGTTCTCTATTGGATATATTGGTATAATCTGCGGCTCAAATGTATCAGGCTCTGTTATAAAATTATAGCTGCTGTCCGATGTATTTCCAGATATATCAGCAGCATGAAAATCGATTTTCACCGTTTGATTATAACCGAAAGGATTGGGCTGGCAAATTATCGTGTCATTTATTACATCAAAATTGGTTTCAATATCATTAATCATCAGAACGCAGTTATCATAATCTATACCGGTTTCGTTATCCGAAACAAACAGTTGAATATCGGTAAATCTCGAAACATTCGTATCTCCGGATTGAGGATATATCGGCGTTATCTCCGGCGGAGTAATATCCTCGGTTTTGAACCAATATGAAACCGTTCCTTCGTTTCCGTCCAAATCCAGAGCCTTGCATACAACATGAATTGAATCATATGAGTGCCATTCCAACTCCGGTGTATAGATTATTTGGAAATCATGCGGATCACCTGTGATATTAGTATTCACTGG
>WJJN01000208.1 GCA_014729735.1 Candidatus Zhuqueibacterota bacterium | reverse complement strand
CAACACTGACTCGCGTGTTGTTTGTGCACAATATGTGTTAATTTGATTAAAGATTTTAAAAATATACTAATTTCCTGGCTTATTCAAGCATTTGATTTTTATGAATTAGACCATTTTTCATAAACATTTGGTATGCGTATTGTATAGAGTATACCGAAGGATATTATAATTTTTCAAGTAAATACAGGAGGAATTTCCGATGGAAAATAAGCAAAAAAGAAATTTTATAATTGCGGGCTTTATTATCATAGGCTTTTTAATCGGAGTATTTTTCACAATGGATCTAAATTTGATTCCGAATCATTATGCCTCCTCTCCGAATGAAGCTGTCGTGCTGGGGAATCAAAGTCAGGCACCTGAAACGATTTTGCAATTACAAAATACGGCGAAGGCGTTTACGGCAGTATCAAAAGATGTTCTGCCGACAGTAGTGAGCATCGCTACCACCAAAATTGTGAAAAGATCTTCGAATAATAGGGGATTAGCTCCATTGCTAAAGGAATTTTTTGGCAGGGAATTTCAGTTCAGAATGCCCGAAGAACGCAGGTTACAGGGACTCGGTTCCGGGGTGATCGTCAGCAAAGAAGGACATATTATCACCAATCATCACGTCATTCAGAATGCAGATGATATCAAAGTCACGCTTAATGATAACCGCGAATTTGACGCGACTCTGGTTGGAACCGATCCGTTGACGGAAATTGCTGTCGTAAAAGTCGATGGCGATAATCTCCCGGTAGCCAGATTAGGAGATTCCGAGAATCTGGAGATCGGCGAATGGGTTTTGGCGTTCGGTAATCCCCTTTATTTAACATCGACAGTAACAGCCGGGATTGTAAGCGCAAAAGGAAGGTCAATCGGTATTATCCGTGATCAAAATGCTACTGAAGAGGGAGGTTCCTATGCCATCGAAAATTTCATTCAAACCGATGCTGCGATCAATCCGGGAAATAGTGGTGGTGCATTAACAAATCTAAATGCTGAAGTAATTGGAATTAATACAGCGATTGCCAGCCAAACAGGGGGATATCAGGGATACGGATTTGCAGTGCCCATTAACCTTGCTCGTAAAATCATGAATGATTTGATTAATCAGGGTTATGTGAGCCGGGCGTGGTTAGGAATCAGTATGCGAGCTGTTACTGAAACTATTGCTGAGCGCTTCGACCTGGATCGTCCCAAAGGCGTATTAATCAATCAGGTCATGGAAGATAGTCCTGCTGAAAATGCCGGATTAAAATCTCTGGATATTATTCTCAAAATCGATGACAAGAAGATCGATCAAACAAACGAAGTACAGAATACCATTGCATTGAAAAATCCGGGCGATACAGTTACATTGACAATTTTGCGTGACGGGGAGCAAAAGGAAATTCGCGTCAAACTTGGGCAACGGGATACCGGAAAAGAGGAGAATGAAGATGAAGAAGAGTCTTATTCTGAATTAGGTCTGAGCGTTGAAAATCTATCACCACAAATCAGTTCACAATTGAACCATGACTTCTATAATCGAAATGAAGGTGTAATAGTGACGAACGTGGAGCGCTATAGCGTTGCTTATGACGCCGGAATTCGTCCCGGAGATTTCATCACGCGAATAGAAGATATTGACATTAGCTCTGTCTCTGATTACGAAGATGCAGTGGATAAATTTAAACAAGGCGATGTCTTGATTTTCACGGTTCAACGCAGAAATACAGAATTCCATGCGTTTCTGAAACTTCAGGGATAAAATCTATGGAGATTAAATTAATGAAATTTATAATTGACGCAAATGATGAGCAAGAAAGGAAGGATTGATGAGTTTAGAGCTTACGCCCAGGCAGCTTAAAAGACATTTTGATATAGATAGGATGGGAGTGAAAGATACGGAAAAGCTGGATCATTTGACCGGCATTATCGGGCAGGAACGGGCTGTTGAGTCACTCCAATTCGGTTTGAATATAAAAGGAGTCGGTTTTAACACATACGTCGCCGGACCTCCGGGGATCGGAAAAATGACGTCAGTGAAATCATTTATAGAAAAAGTTGCCAGCAAAAAAGAAACTCCACCGGATTGGTGTTATGTCAATAATTTTTCCGATTCATATAATCCGAAAGTAATTCAATTGCCTGCGGGGAAAGGATGCGATTTAAAAAAGGACATGGAATATCTGGTGGAGCATATCCAACAGGAACTTCCCAAGTCTTTTGAAAGTGACGATTATAACGCGCGGAAAGATGAAATAATGAACAATCTAAATCAAAAGCGGGAGGAATTGTCACGGGAATTAAATAACCGCGCAAATGAGGAGGGATTCACAATCCAGCCAAGTCCTGTGGGAATAATGATCATTCCTGTGAAAGACGGGGAGCCGCTGAAAGATTCGGAATTTCAGTCGCTTTCAGAGGATGAAAGAAATGAGATCCAGGAGAAGCGGGAAAAGATCCAGAATGATATGAAGGGCGCCATGAAAAAGATACGTAAAATCGAAAACGAAGCTCAGAATAAAGTCAAAGAGCTCGATCAAAGGGTTGCCCTGAATTCGGTTGGTGGTGTGATCGATGATTTAATGGAAAAATATAGCGATTATGAAAAAGTAAAGAAATACCTGGAAGATGTACAGGATGATATTCTGGATAACCTGGATATGTTCAAGCAAAATTCCGCTGAAAAGAAGTCCGAGCTTCCTGTTCCACAGTTAAAACAACAACAGCAAAAAATGCTTGAATTGTCGCTCAGAAAATACACGGTGAATGTGACAGTGGATAACAGTAAGCAGGAGGGCGCGCCTGTCATCGTCGAATATAATCCGACTTATAATAATTTGATTGGTCGAATTGAAAAAGAGATGCAGATGGGAGCGTTGACCACGGATTTTAGCATGATCCGCGCCGGATCGATTTTAAAGGCAAACGGGGGATTTCTCGTTTTACCGGTAGAAGATGTTTTGCGAGGTATTTACAGCTACGACGGACTGAAAAGAACTTTGCGAAGTGGCAAAATCCATATTGAAGAACTCGGCGAGAAGTTGGGGTATATGACCGTTAAAACCATTCGTCCGGAACCGATCCCGGTGGATGTGAAAGTCGTGCTTGTCGGATCGCCATTTATCTATTACCTGCTGCAACAGTATGACGAAGATTTCCAGGAGCTTTTTAAGGTCAAGGCAGACTTTGATACGCAGATGGATATCAATGACGAAAATATCGGTGATTTCATGTCATTTATTTCGACATATTGTCATAAAGAGGAATTGCGCCATTTAGCTGGTGACGCAATCCGAAAATTGCTGGAACACGCAGCCCGCATGGCAGGAGATCAGAAAAAGTTATCAATTAAATTCGGTCTGTTAGCAGATATTTTGCGAGAAGCTGATTTTTGGGCAGGACAGAATGGTTCTTCCCTGGTAAACGGCGAGGATGTGCAAAAAGCGCTGGATCATAGGATTTATCGATCCAATCTAATTCAGAAACGGATTCAGGAAATGATTGAAAGAGGTACGCTGCTCATCGATACGGATGGAAAAAAGGTCGGGCAGGTGAATGGATTATCTGTCATTAATCTCGGGAATTATATGTTCGGAAAACCCAACAGAATCACGGCTACAGTAAGTCCCGGCAGGGAAGGAATTGTGGATATCGAAAGAGAAGTAAAGCTGGGTGGTCCGATCCATAGCAAAGGTGTGTTAATTCTCAGCGGCTATTTGAACCAGAAGTACATGAACAACAGTCTATTGACATTATCGGCAAAAGTGGTCTTCGAGCAGAGCTACCAGGGCGTGGAAGGAGATAGTGCTTCTTCTGCAGAATTGTACGCGATTCTTTCAATGCTGGCTGATGCACCGATTCGTCAGAATATTGCTGTGACCGGATCAGTAAATCAGCATGGCGAAGTTCAGGCAATCGGCGGGGTTAATGAAAAAATCGAAGGATTTTTCGATGTCTGTCAGACGAATGGTTTAACAGGCGAACAGGGTGTAATCATCCCTGATAGCAATAAGAAAAATTTGATGCTCCGTGAGGAGGTTATTAAAGCAATCGAAGATAATAAATTTCATGTGTGGGCAATTACGACAATCGATCAGGGAATTGAGATACTCACAGGAATACCTGCCGGTGAACGTCAGGCGGACGGCAGTTTTCCCAAGAATACTCTAAATGAAAAGATTGAATCTCGTCTGAAGAGTTATGAAAAGAGTTTGAAAGAATTATCAATTTCTCAAATCGAAAAACATAAGGAAAATGATTAGAATTTCATTTCCT
>WJJN01000207.1 GCA_014729735.1 Candidatus Zhuqueibacterota bacterium | reverse complement strand
CTTCGCATATTCCGGAGTGATGCCTCCGTGTGCAAATAGAATGTCATCGATTTTTAATATCCCGAATTTGGAGCCCATCCATTTGCCAATAACGGACTCGTCCATATTGAACAAATTGGGATACGTTGTATTATGATATTGAGCGACAAGCCTCTCCTTCCCGGATGTATATCGCAGATCATTCTGTAAAACCAACAACTCGTGATTCCCGAGTAAAAAGTGAACACGTCCGCCTTTTTTTTCAGCGTCCATTTCCATTTGATAGATAAACCACAATGTTTTAATGACATCATGCCCGCGATCGAATATATCTCCTAAAAATACAAAATGACTCGTGCCTGCCTGCCATTTCAAATTAGAATCGATCACCTTCGCGTTTTGTAACAATGCAGTCAATCGATCATAACGACCGTGAACATCTCCAACCACAAATATTGAATCCGCATCATTCCAGACAGATCGTCGGTTTTGTTCATAATTTAAATATAGTCGTGTTTCATTTCGGTCTTTTTTGTTATTGATGCCACCATATTTAATTGCGATCTCATCCCGGATTTCCAACGGGAAAGCCGCAGAGTGGGCATAACTTGTTCGTGTGGTTTGATAATGGATCGTACTGTCATTATACAATACCTTTAAGAATCCTGAATCAGGCTTCATTGTTAGCCAATGCACAAAAATCGAATCGTTTTTATCTTCCACCCATAATCCATATTCACCATCGAGCCGAAATTTAGGTGCAGCCGATCCAATCACAACCGGTAGATAAAAGAGATTTGTAAAAAAAACCGAAATTAACAACAAGACTTCAAAACGGAGTCTTCTCGCCAAAAATGCCTTCATAAATCCTTGCCAAAAAATTAAAACGTCTCTATTCGACCTTGCTTAACGTCATTCAGCAGAGTTTCCAGACGCCAGTAAACTTCCTGTATTTCACGACTTGTCAAGCCGAATTGAAGAGTATCATCTGTTATGCGCACGCCTTTATTTGTATTAATCGGTTGTGTTGCAGGCTCCGGAATTAACATTCTGTTTTCAATCCGAAACTGAGACACAACCAGCAGATGATCCTCCAGATCTTCTTTTGTGATTTTCTTTAATCGATCAATAGTTTTTTCAGGTAATCGATCAACGCGCAAGTCCCGCCATTTGTATCCGCGGCGACTGATTGCATCACCAAAAGCCAGACCGTTATCTACCACGAATACTCTGGGATTTGTTGAATCCGTTGACACTAAAAAATTACCTTCATTGGAATCGCTATGCCTTATCAAATATGTTAAAATGTTTAAATTACCGATATGCTTTGCATATAATGAATCATTCTTAAATCTTTCTTTATCGAAAACATTGTCTTTGGTCACATTATTCAACCAGTATTGGATATCGCAAAATACCATATCGGATTCTTTGAAAGTCGGTTCTGCATCTTTTTCGATGACGCTGAATTGTTCTCTGGTGAATCCTCTGCCCAACGTCGGCGGAACTACATACTCCGATGTGTCCAGGAATAGTTCCTGTATCTTATACGCAGCAATTTCATAACGGGGCTGATTGTTCAGTGCTTGCCCGCCTTTTGCGGCTTTTTTTATCTTTACATTTATAAAAAAGCCGTCGCTGTATCGCTTCAATACCGCAAACTTTGCCTTATCCCCTTTGAAACGAATATCCCGTGGGATAGCAATCTCAATACTGTCGCTCATGATCATATTTTCTATTCTTTCGATCGAATAGGTAATGTTGCTATCTTGAGCCGACAATGTGCCTGATATGATAAAGCAAATAAAGATCAGAATAGCTTTTATAGTAATTTTCATTTCTGCCTCATCTGCTTAAAAAGATTTTTTATGATTTTTAGATGGATCAACATTGATTCTTGTTTTGTTCAAAAAATACCTATCATTCCGGCATGTCGAAAATCAACCATTTATTTCTACTCCTACCGGAATGATAGGTCTTAATGTATGTTAAATTTCAAAAAGTGTAATATTTTTTCACGTGACAAATTTCAAAAAGTTCATATTTATTCCCTGTCCACCGGAAATGGCTCGTGCTGTGGCCAGGTAATCGGATTTTCCTTGATTTTCTTCATTAGAACATCTACTCCCGTCATGAGTTGAGCGTCGTAACCGCGAGCCATTTCCGCGGAGTTGATATCCACATGAATATCCGGCTCAACGCCTTCATTTTCAACGACCCAGTTGCCTTCGGCATCATAAATGCGATAATCGGGGGCAGTCAATCCGCCGCCATCGATCAGATCGATGAACATCGACACGCCGACCAATCCGCCCCAGGTCCTGGTGCCGATAACCGGTCCCATTCCCAACTGCTTGAACTCAAAGGGCAGCTCATCTCCACCGGAACCTGCCTGCCGATTCGTCAAGCAAACCATGTGTGCTCGGGGTGCAAACATCGGTGAGGTTTGATCGTGCGAATAACGACGAGTCCAGTACGATAATGCATCCCTGTTAAGGCGACTCAGAAAAATAATGGGATCGAGTCCGCCGCCATTAAAACGACCGTCGATGATAAGCCCCTTCTTCCGTGTCTGAGAATAAAAATATTTTGGAAATTCAACGGCAGAACCGTTATATGTATCCGGCAAATGCATATATCCGATCTTTCCGTTGGAGGCTTTCTCGACGATCTCGCGATTATGTTCCACCCAACTCTGATAACGAACGATATATTCACTCTTCAACGGTTTTACAAGGTATTCTTTTGCGCCCCTGAGCTCCGGCTTATCATTGACCAGCAATGAGACCTGTTCGTCTGCGAGATTTTGAAAATAGCTATAAATGTTTTTATCTGCAGTGACAGGCTCTCCGTTGATTTCAAGCAAATAATCGCCTTCTTCAATATCAACGTCCTGCTTCGCGAGCGGCGGAATGACATCCCGGCTCCAGTCGGGTACGCTGAATATTTTTTTGAATTGATACATATTGTTTTCGGTATCGACCGTATAATCCGCACCTAACATTCCCACCGGTACCCGCTCTGCATCGCGCTGGATATCGCCACCATAAATGTAGGTATGCGAGGTATTCAATTCGCCGATCAATTCTCCGATGATGAAGCGAATGTCCTGTCGGCAGGAAGTATGTGGTAGCAATTTTCCATATTTTTCTTTCATAGCATCCCAATCGATGCCGTGCATATTAGGCTCATAATAGAAATCTCGTTCCATGCGCCAGGCTTCATTGAAAATCTGCATCCATTCAGCAAGGGGATCCAGCCGCATTTCCAGTCCGGATAAGTCCAGTTCATTCCCGGAGGACGCGATTTCATCGGATGATATCAAACCGATTTTATTTCCTTTTTTGTAAACGATGTGGCTCCCGCTGAAAGAGAGTTTATAATTATCGATTTTTTCCAGAACAGTGCTTTCCTGCTTTTTATCAAAGGAAAATTTGTACAGGTTTCGGGGACCGATTTTCCGAAATTCAAATTTATTGAAATCCCCGTCATCTTTATTCAGATAAAACAGACCCGATTTATTTGCTGTGAGATTACGATAGTTGCCCCGCGGCAGTGGAAATGGTTCAACACGTTCGGCAATGCCTTCGAAATCAATTTCAACACGGATATCCTCTTCTTTGTCTTCCGACATATCCTCTTCCTCAATCGGTTCCACTTCATCGCTTTTCATCGGGAAAAGTGCCGGACCGTTTTTGCGCAGAGTCAGGGCATAAATTCCAGCCATGTCTTTGTATACCATTTCCCAGTCGAAATCGCCATAAGTGGGATTGAAGCGGCGATTGGATACAAAAAACAGATGCTCTCCGTCCTTTGAAAAAACAGGATTAAAATCATTGAAAAGTCCATTGCTGACGCAGTGGATGCTTCCGTCTTTCAGGGAATAAATGTAAATTTTATAAACCAGTGAGGAATCCATTTTTGTGTAAGCAAGATAACGGCTGTCCGGCGACCATGTAAAATCGTGTATCGGTTTCTTATCCAGAGAAACATCGATATTCTCATATTTGGCTTTATCGATAGCCGTAATTTTTTTTGAATCGACATCAATATAGTAACACCGCAGCGTTTGATCGGTAAATGCAATTTTGGTATTATCCGGTGACCAGCGGAGCGTATGCCTATAGCCGCGTTGAATATTCGTTAATCGAATTGCTTCGGTTCTTCCCTTTTCATCGATAATATAAATTTCATACTCGCCGCTTTTATCCGAAAGATATGCAATCTTTTTCCCGTCGGGTGACCAGGCGCCGTCTTTATCTCGGCTGCCACTGTCATTTGTTAAATTACGTATGGCGCCATGTTCAGCCGGTACCGTAAAAACCTCACCTCGGGCAACAACCAGTGCGCGCTCTCCGTTCGGCGAGCAATGAAAATCTGTGATGAATTTATCGACCTTTTTAAAATACGGACGAACTTCGGGTCGGTCCGCGCGTATTTCAATGGGAACTTTTTTCGTTGTTTTAGTGGTGAGATCGAGCGACCAGATATCGCCACCTACTTCGTACACAATATGCTGTGAGTCATAATCCGGTCTGCGAACATCATATTCCGTATGATTTGTGAGCTGCGCTGTTTCTCCGGTAGTTGTGTCATAACCATAAATATTGAGTACCCGATCCCTATCCGAGCTAAAATAGATCGTATTGCCAATCCACATCGGAATTCTGTCGCTGCCCTCAAAATTTGTGATGTTTTGTTCTTCATTGGTCTGGAAATCGTAAATATAAACTTCTTGTGCCAGTCCACCTTTGTAACGTTTCCAGGTGCGAAACTCACGTGTGACTTTATTGTAGGCGATTTTGTTACCATCCGGCGCAAAACTTCCCTGCGTTGCTTCATAAAGAATAAGTTTTTCAACATCATTTCCACTTGGGGAAATTAAATACAACTTATAAAATCGATTGTAACTTTCGCGCTGTGATCTGAAAATAATTTTGTTTTTCGTCGGATGCCAACCGACGACCACATCGGCACCCGGGTGGAAGGTCAGTCTGGTGATGTTTCCGCCATATCTGTCCATGACATACACGTCATCATTGCCGTCGTACTCCCCCGTAAAAGCGATCCATTCACCGTCCGGCGAAATTTTCGGAAAGCGCTCTTCGCCGTCGTTAATCGTCAGCCGGGTGGCGATCCCTCCTTCTGCCGGAACGGACCAGATGTCCTCTCCGTGAACGAATACAATGAAATCTTCATGTATGTCCGGGAATCTTAGCAATGCCCGGGACTCATCGGCAATTGAATTATGTGAAACAATCGGAACCAGACAAATACATAAAAGTAAAACCATATTATACAATGAAGTAGCTAATTTGAATCGTTTATGTGGCATGTCGTTCTCCTTAACTTGAAGATTTTAATGAAAGTTAAGCGCTTGTTTTATGGTAATATAAATTTATTTGAAATAAATGTCAAGTTAAAAATATAATATTAGTACCCATATGATAGGCAAGTATTCTAAAAAAGAGTTGCAATTTAAAAACAAATTTAGTAACATGAATCTTTAGATTTTTTTCAAATACACGAAAACAAATATATACATTCATTCCTTTCGAAATAAAAGACACCTGAAAAGGAGATAAATGAAACCTATACAGACATTTACAATCGTGCCAACGCTACCTGAAAAGCTGCAACCGCTTAAGGAAATCGGTTACAATCTGTTTTGGACCTGGGATCATGAGGCGATAGATTTGTTTCGGAGACTTGATCGTGAGTTGTGGGAAGAAACAAAACACAATCCGGTTAAAATGCTGGGAAAGGTAAAGCAAAACAGACTCGAAGCATTATTGGAAGACGAAGGATTTCTGGCTCATCTCGATCGCGTTTATAATAATCTGCAAAACTATCTTTCCGGGCTCACATGGTTTGAAAAAACCTATGGTAAGGAGCATCATTTAAAAGTTGCATATTTTTCTGCTGAATTCGGCTTAACCGAATGCCTGGAGACATATTCAGGTGGTTTGGGTGTTCTGGCAGGCGACCATTTGAAATCTGCCAGTGATCTGGGAATTCCGATGGTAGGAGTGGGACTGCTTTATCAGATGGGATATTTTCATCAGTATTTGAACGCCGATGGCTGGCAGGGCGAATCGTATATCGAAAATGATTTCCATACCATGCCGATCCGGTTGCAACGAAATGAAGATGATACTCCCATAAAGATCGGGATTGAATATCCCGGGGGAATGGTAAAAGCACAGATTTGGCGTGTTAAAGTCGGTCGTGTTGATCTGTTTCTTTTGGATACGAATCTCCAGGAAAATCTTCCCGAATACAGGGACATTACGGATGAGCTGTACGGCGGTGATACCGAAAGGCGAATTCAACAGGAAATCATGTTGGGAATCGGGGGAATTCGTGCTCTTAAAGCAATGGGAATCGAGTGCAATGTTTTTCACATGAATGAGGGGCATTCCGCCTTTCTCGCACTGGAACGCATTCGCAATACAATAATGCAGCTCCATTGCACCTTCGATGAAGCCAGTGAGTTAACCAAGTCTGGTAATATATTCACGACGCATACACCCGTTCCCGCCGGCATCGACCGCTTTTCGGTGCAGCTTATCGATAAATATTTCACCCCATACTATGATGAATTAAAAATTACCAAAAATGATTTTCTGACATTGGGACGCAAGAAGAATGTCGCGAAAACCGAAGATTTTTCCATGGCAATTCTTGCGATAAATCTGGCAAGTCATATAAATGGTGTCAGCAAATTACACAAGCATATTTCTCGTGATATGTGGAAAGAGTTGTGGGATAAAATTCCGATCAATGAGATTCCAATTACTTCCGTAACAAATGGAATTCATATCGGCACGTGGATTTCGCGGGATTTAGCTACGTTGTATGATCGATATGTAGGACCGGCATGGCGCAAAAAGCCCGCGGATCAAACGATCTGGAAGCGCGTGGAAAGCATTCCTTCGGAAGAGCTATGGCGAACGCATGAAAGACGTCGCGAACGGCTTGTGGCATTTGCAAGAAGACAGCTTCGCAA
The DNA here is from genome assembly GCA_014729735.1 of Candidatus Zhuqueibacterota bacterium. Lineage (GTDB taxonomy): Bacteria > Zhuqueibacterota > Zhuqueibacteria > Thermofontimicrobiales > Thiofontviventaceae > Mariaggregatimicrobium. Next base: position 1,066 of record WJJN01000207.1, on the reverse strand, counting down.
GCAGTTGGAATCCCAGGGTGCACTGCCATCGGAGATCGAGATGGCTGATGAGGTGTTGAATCCCGAAGCGCTCACCATCGGTTTTGCGCGGCGTTTTGCCACATATAAGCGGGCAACGCTGCTATTGCACGATCCGGTTCGGTTGGCGCATATCATGCGAAATAAAGACTTTCCGATACAGATTATCTTTGCCGGAAAGGCGCATCCAAAAGATAATCCCGGAAAAGAGTTGATCCGAAAATTAATCCATCTGGCGCGCATGGAAGATTTCAGGCAGAGCATTGTATTTTTAGAAGATTACGATATAAACGTAGCCCGTTATCTTGTGCAGGGCGTCGATGTGTGGCTGAATACCCCGAGACGCTATATGGAAGCCAGCGGAACCAGTGGCATGAAAGCAGGTGCTAATGGCGTCATCAATATGAGCATTTTAGACGGATGGTGGGATGAAGCCTATTCGCCGGAAATCGGATGGTCCATCGGCTTTGGCGAGGATTATACGGACTTCGATTATCAGGATGATGTGGAATCTCAGGCAATATACAATTTACTGGAAAAAGAAGTGATCCCGCTGTTTTACGATCGCGGTCGCGATAATATTCCGCGGGAATGGATTCACCTTATGAAAAATTCCATGTCCCGAATTTGCCCTGATTTCAATACCAATCGAATGGTACGCGAGTATTCGGAGCGGTTCTATTTACCGGCTTTCAAAAAGTTTGCCCTGCTTAATGAAAACGATCAGCAACGGGCACGCGAAATTACCGGTTGGAAGGCGAATATATTCAAAAACTGGTCCAAGATAAAATTTGTGGAAACGTCCGCTAACGGATCCATCGAGCAGCGAGTAGGAGCCGAATTAAAAATCGATGCCAAAGTTTTTCTGGATAGCCTGACTCCGGAAGATATTTGTGTTGAAATCTACCACGGCTACATTAATCCGGATAACAAAATCGTCGACGGTTCTATCGAGCAAATGCGATGTGTCGAGGAAAATGGAAACGGCGTGTATAGTTTTACGGGAAATATAATCTGCAAAACAAGCGGACTTTACGGCTATACCGTG
>WJJN01000206.1 GCA_014729735.1 Candidatus Zhuqueibacterota bacterium | reverse complement strand
TTTACTCTTAAAAGGGATAATGGAAATGAAAGGTATTCATGAATTTGTCATTCTTGTATTGTGGATGATTGCAATCCTGGCGACGTTCTTCATTATCAGGGATTCAGGGAAGTTTACCTATCTTGCCCCGATCTACACGATTTGCATGATCGGCTCGCTGATTACGATGCGGGCGTTGAGAAAAAACGATTCATCATCTAAGCAGAGCAGCAAAAAAGAGGTGTCAAAATGATCAGAGATTTAATTCTTAAAAACCGAAGTTATCGCCGGTTTGACGAAGGGATTCCCATTAAAAGGGAAACGTTGATCGAGCTGATTGATCTTGGTAGATTATCGCCATCAGGAAGTAACTTACAGCCATTGAAATATATTTTGTCCTGTGAAAAAGAAAAAAATGCGCTCATATTTAAACATCTCGCGTGGGCAGGTTATCTCACCGATTGGGAGGGTCCTGCAGAAGGCGAGCGACCGACGGCGTATATCGTTGTTTTGAAGGATTTGGAAATCAGTCAGTCCTTTGGCTGCGATCACGGCATCGCGACACAGAGTATTATGCTGGGTGCGGTGGAAAAAGGGCTTGGCGGCTGTATCATTGGCTCTGTGAAGCGCACTCAGTTGAGCAAGGCGCTGAATATTCCGCCGCGCTACGAAATCCGGCTGGTGATCGCACTGGGTGTGCCAAAGGAAGAAGTTCAATTGGAAGTAGTTGATTCGGATGGCGATATAAAATACTGGCGTGATGAGAAAGGCGTTCATCATGTGCCGAAGCGGACGTTGGAGGATATTGTTTTGGAGCTTTAGATCGATTGTGATTTTGTGCAATCCTTGCGAAGGTTTGAAACCTTCGCATAAGTCTGATTTTTTGTAAAATGTCATTCCGGGCTTGTCCCGGAATCTCCTATTTATAAAAATCAGGGGATTCCTGCATTCGCAGGAATGACAGCAAAAAATGACTTTTGATAGAGTCCCAAGGGTAGTTCCTAGACACGCTCTAAAGGCTTGGTATTCCGTATATTAGACAAACTGCACGCACTGCATCTTACAGAAAAATCGAACGATTATCAAAATATCGAAAGAAATCGGAGGGAGTATGTTTCAAAGTGTACCGCACATGTTGTTTCAAACAATCGAACATCATGGCAAAAAAGATGCGCTGCGTTACCGCAAAAACGGACAATTAATTCGATACACGTACGACCATTTCGGCGATCAGATCCGTTATTTAACGCACGGTCTGGCTTCCGCAGGACTGAAATCCGGTGACAAGATCGCGATACTATCCAATAACCGTCCGGAATGGACGATCAGCGATTTCGCGACATTTGCACTGCGCGCAATAGTAGTTCCGATATATCAAACATTGCCTGCAAATCAAATCCGCTTTATCTTGAATGATTGCGGCGCACGGGCGATATTTGTCGAGGATCAGTCGCAATTCGACAAGATTATATCGATAAAGAATGAATTACCTAAGTTGAAATTCGTTTTCGCATTCGATGATCTCGAATCGGACGAACAGCAGGTGATTTATTTCGATCAATTGATTTTAAAAGGAGAAAAGCACCGCCAGGTGGATCCCGATTTCTTCGACGAGACGCTGGATGAGATCGATCCGGAAGACATTTGCAGTATTGTCTACACATCAGGAACAACAGGCAATCCGAAAGGCGTGATGCTTCATCATAAAGGATTTATTACGGATATTATCAATTCCGAAGCCCGGCTGAATCTGTTTCCGGAAGATGTGTTTCTGTCCTTCCTGCCGCTCAGTCATTTGTACGAACGTCTTGCAGGACACTGGTGCCCGATGTACAGAGGCGGCACGATCCATTATGCGCGCAGTATCGATACGGTGGTGGAGGATATTGCCGATGCCAAACCGACGGTCATGGTCAGCGTGCCGCGGCTCTATGAGAAGATCGCCAACGCGGTTATGGCGCAGGTGCAGCAGGGTTCATTTCTGAAAAAGAAGATTTTTTACTGGGCGCTGCGCACCGGACTGGAATATCACCGCAAGAAAATTGATAAAGCGGTGTCCCCTTCTCTGGAGCGAAAATACAGACTGGCGGACAAACTGGCGTTCAGCAAGATCAAGAAGAAGCTCGGCGGAAATTTTCGATATCCTATTGCCGGGGGAGCGCCACTGTCCGTGGAAACCCTCAAATTTTTCGAAGCCATCGGATTACGTATTATTGAAGGCTATGGCATGACGGAAACGCATTTGATCATCACGCTGACGCCTTTTGGCAAGACGAAGTACGGCTCCTGCGGCAAGCCCATCGACGGGGTGCAGGTGAAAATCACCGATGACGGCGAAGTGCTGATCAAAGGCGAAACGCTGATGGCAGGTTATTACAATCAGCCTGAATTGACAAAGGAAGTCATCGATGAGGACGGCTGGCTGCATACCGGAGACATCGGTCATCTGGATGATGAGCAATTCCTGTTTTTGACGGATCGCAAGAAAAATATTCTGGTGACATCCGGCGGGAAGAATGTGGCATCGGCGCCGATCGAAAACAAATTGAAAACAAGTCCGTTTATCGAAGATATCTGCCTTATCGGCGATCATCGCAAATTCGTCAGCGCCATTATCGTACCGGTATATGATCAATTGAAAAAGTGGGCAGCGGAACAGGGACTTCGGGCTTCGGACAACGAAGCTCTGGTTAAGCATGAAGCAGTTCGAAAGATGGTACTGTCTGAGATAGAGGACTTGCAATCGGAATTTGCACGTTATGAAAAAGTGAAAAAAATCATATTATTGGCAGAACCGCTTTCCATTGAAAGAGGCGAACTGACGCCAAGCCTGAAAATTAAACGAAATGTGGTTCTGAAGCGTTATAAAGAAGAAATAGATGCATTATACGCGGAAGAATAAATCAAAGGTGTTTTATGAAAAAGGAAGAATTAAAAGCAGCATTAGTTAATATTTCTGGTAATGAAAATGTATTTGCCCCGGATCGGGCGGAATATTATGCCTATCTGTTCGGCGATGCCACGATGTATCGCTCGCGACCGGATATCGTCGCGTATCCGGAAAGCGTCGAAGAAATTCAGCAGATAATCAAATTCGCGAACGAAAATGACATCAAAGTGACACCGGGCGCAGGGCTGACCGGATTGTCCGGTGGCGCGGTGTGCGAAGGCGGAATTCTGCTGAATCCGTCCCGGCTGCGCAAGGTGCTGAATGTGGACACCATCAGCCGGACGGTGGTGGTCGAGCCGGGAATGAGCTGTGCGGATTTGAACCGGCATCTGGCGAAATACGGGATGATCGTCCCGGTGGCGCCAGCATCGCACGAGATTTCTACGATCGGCGCCAACATTGCCGAAGCTTCAGGTGGAACATGGGGCATGTCAAAAGGAACGTTCAAAAATTATCTGCTCAGCCTGAAGGTCATCGACGGTCAGGGCACGCTGATCGAGACCGGCAAAGCCTGTCCCAAACAGAGCACGGGTCCCGACCTGACTGCCCTGTTCCTGGGATCGGAAGGCACGATGGGCGTGATCACGGAGCTGACGCTGCGCTGCGATCTGCTTCCCGAAGACCTCTGGACGATCCGGGTCAGTTTTAGCGATGAATCGGTGCTGCAAAAAATCCACGAGGGAATCGCTGCAGAAAAAATTCCTCTCTATTCGTTTGAATACATGGACGATAAAATGATGCATTGCATGGGCAAGGAAAACATGCTGCTGCTGCTGCAAACAGCCGGAAGTCCCATGGATGCGAAAAAGGACGCTGATAAAGTCGTCTCTATTTTGAAAAAGCTGAATCCAGGCGAGCTGAAATATACCAATGATCCGAAAGAAGCAGACGAGCTTTACACAGAGCGTCGCAGTTGTCTTGGTGCGCTGGCAAAGGCGGATAAGACCAAGCCGGTAATCATCCAGTTCGATCCGGTGCTGCCGCTGAACAAGTTTGCTGCAGGCGTCGATAAAATGCGCGAGCTTGCTGCGCGCGAAAATCTGGAGCTGATCATTTACGGACATGCCGGCGACGGAAATCTGCATCCCAGTTTCATCGTGGCAAATGACACGGAACAGAAGCTGAAAGCCAAAAAGGTCATCCGGGAATTCGATGAGTGGGTGGAAAGCGAAGGCGGCTGCTACAGCGGCGAGCATGCTGTGGGATTCTTCCTGGGCAGAGATCAGGGCGAAATGCGCAAAACAGCGCCTTATCTACGCACCATCAAGACGGCGTTCGATCCGGCGGGTATTCTGAATCCCGGTAAAGTGGTGGATATCAAGGAGCCGTCCATCGAGCTGGAGCCGGTGCTGGACAGATTTCAGGAAATTGGCGAGATTTGCGGACTGTGCGCAAAATGCCATCTGTGCAAGAATGATAGTCCGAAATTCGCCGAAAGTCCGATGGAACACAACACGATCCGCGGGCGCGTCAGCATGATCGATGCGGCAGCAAGGGGCTGGGTGCATTTTGCGGCAATCGAGCCGTTTGTAGAAGAAATGAAGCCGTGGACAGAGAACATGAATTGCCCGACGTATATCAAGGAGGAAATGCCAAGGTTGATTGAGTTGAGTTTGGAAGCAGCGAGTTAATAAGTTACAATTTACAATATTCAAATTACAAACAATTTCGAAATTTCAAATTCAAAACGAACTCGGTTGGTAGTTTGGCGTGATTTTTAGGAATTTTATTTAGCATCGAGCGCGACATCCCCCTGATCCGCCAGCGGCGGATCGTCCCCCTTCGAAGGGGGAATTTCGGCACAAGGCGAAGCCGGAGCTGTAGCATAAGTCTGATTTTCTATAAAATGTCATTCCCGGCTTGTCCCGGAATCTCATATTTATCAAAAACTCAGGGGATTCCTGCATTCGCAGGAATGACACCAGAGAATGAAATTTAGGGAATGAGTTCAAATGCGAATTTGCGGAACGTCCAAACTGCAATGATCGGCGATCGGCGGATCGTCCCTTTCGAAGGGGGAATTTCGGCACAAGGCGAAGCCGGAACTGTAGCATAAGCCTGATTTTTCTTAAACATGTCATTCCGGGCTTGTCCCGGAATCTCCTGATTAAATGTAACTTACGAGATTCCGGCATTCCGCTTTGCTACAGCCGGAATGACATGACAGTCGACTTTTGATACAACCCCGACATCAGAGAATGGGATTTATGGGATGAGTTTTCAATTCATAATTCAGAATTCTTAATGCTTAAATTCCCTGATTTTCGGAATTTTAATTTAGAGGATATCGATGAAAATAATAATTGCACCGGATTCTTTTAAAGCCTCTATGACTGCTTCGGAAGCTGCTGTCGCGATCCAACGCGGCGTTAGAAAAGTTTTGCCGGATGTCGACATAGCGAAAATCCCAATGGCGGACGGCGGGGAAGGGACGGTGTCCGCGCTGGTTGCTTCGACGAAAGGTCGCTTCGTTGAGACCACTGCCTTCGATCCGCTCGGGAATGAGATCACCGGGAAATATGGCATTCTCGGGGATGAGAAAACCGCGGTCATCGAAATGGCGGCGGTGTCCGGATTGCCGCTGGTGCCATTGGAAAAGCAAAATCCGCTGAATACCACGACCTTCGGAACCGGCGAGCTGATCCGTGATGCGCTGGAAGCCGGCTGCCGGGAATTCATTATCGGCATCGGCGGATCTGCGACGAACGACGCGGGTACGGGAATGGCGCAGGCGCTCGGCGTTAAATTTTTCCGGAAAGATGGCTCGGAAATCACGGAGCTGATGCGCGGTGGATTGCTGCGGGAGGTCGCTCACATCGACGTGAGCGGAATGCATTCCGCGATCGCCGACAGTCATGTCACGGTTGCCTGCGATGTGGATAATCCGCTTTTGGGAGAACGGGGCTGCGCCCATGTGTACGCGCCGCAGAAAGGAGCGACGCCGGAAATTGTGAAACGGCTGGACAATGATATGGCGCATTTCATCGATATTGCAGAAGACGCGACCGGAAGCTCGGTGCGGGATGTGCCCGGCGCCGGGGCAGCCGGCGGACTGGGCGCCGGACTGATGGCATTTCTGAATGCGGAGCTGAAACCCGGCATCGAGCTGGTG
>WJJN01000205.1 GCA_014729735.1 Candidatus Zhuqueibacterota bacterium | reverse complement strand
TAGCCAGCGAATTTAATGCGGTCACGTCCGCCACAGCGAAAGTTGCAATCGTTCGTTCGGATGATGAAAATTTAACGTATTCCACGCCAATCGATGATACAAATATTGGTTACGAGACGATCGAAGAGATGGTACAGCGAGCAGTGGATTTAGCCGGAGGATTTGAATGGCTGATTCATTCCGGGAATATGGTGCTGCTCAAACCCAATATTGTCGATCCCGAACCGCCTGGTACAGGCGAAATAACGGATGTTCGCGTGATCAAGGCGCTGATAAAGATTATCGACGAAATCGATCCTGGCAACATCGAAATCGTCGTGGGTGAAGGTGCGCCAAGACCCATGGATTATGAGATGGACTACCAGAACACATGGAGCTCTCCAAGATGGCAGAAGCTATGGGATGTCGCCGGGTATCAGGATTTGTTGACCGATCCGTATCTCGAAGGAATTAATTTCAGATTGTCGAATTTAAACGGCTCGCCGCCTGAAAATCCGTGGCAGGACCTGGTGCTCGTCGATGTACCGGGAGGTGGCGAGGCTTTACCGCAGGGCGGGCAATATTATATCCATAAAGATGTCCTGGACGCCGATATTTTCATTACAGTGCCTGTGATGAAAATTCACACGCCGGGGATTACTGTTGCATTGAAAAATCAAATTGGATTGGCGCCTTCGACAATTTACGGTTTTTCCAAAGATAGTGGTGTCCCACAAAATAATTATCAGTATCGATTAACGCATAGCAGACAGGCGCCAAAATGGTGGACCGATAAAGAAATCGTCGATCTTTCCAACCTGGCAAATATTCAATTCGCTGTCGTCGATGCCATTGCCTGTTTGGAAAAAGAAAAGAGTGCGAGACGCTCCGGAGGGATAATAACCAATCTGGTGCGAATGAATATGATCGTCGCAGGACCGGATCCGGTTGCTGTGGATCATGTGTGCACCCGGCTCATGGGAATGAATCCGGATGACATCGAGCACATTACGCTTGCGGAAAGAGTCGGGCTGGGAACGAATAATCCCGATAATATTGAAGTTGTGGGTGCAAATCTGGAAGAAACAAAACAGAGATTCAGAAAATCTTCCTCTTCATCAGGTGATTTTGGACAAAGTAACCGCGAGTGGCTCCTGAAACGACCGTTTTCTATTGCAGGGATTTCCGAGCCGATGGATCATGAATTTATTGCTGATGAAGCAGGTGTGGCGGCGCAGGCAGGAATCGACGACTGGAGTGAGGCTGTTTATTTCACTGATGACCGCATCGATTTGGGAGATTATTTTGATCTAAGCTACAGTGACGATGTGGTGAGCTATGCGTTCAGCTATTTTGATGCACCTAAAGATCAGGAGGCTGAATTGTGGATCGGCTCCGATGAAGCGCTGAAAATCTATATCAACGGAGAGGTGGTTTATAATTATTCCGGCACCCGGTCTTTTTCGAATAGCAAATTTTTGAGCGCAAAGGTAAAAGCTAATATTAAAGCCGGAGAGAACAGGCTGCTGGTGAAATCCCTGCAAAAATACGGGCGCTATGATTTTTGTCTGAATATCTGCGAACCGGAAAGATATTCGGATTATGACGGAAATCGGGTATGGGGCTTGAAATTCAAAACGCAATCGGATTTCACAGGAGTTGAGCAAAAGGAAGCACCAAAAGCTCGCGGCTTTGTGGTTCGTAATGCGTATCCCAATCCATTCAACAGCTCGGTCACGATATCATATCGAATTCCTGAACATCAGCGAATCAGCATTACTGTTTACAATGTGATGGGGGTGAAAGTCAGGACATTGTTAGCCGATAAAATCACCGCAATAGGTGATAATGTCGTTACCTGGGATGGTCGGGATAACAGCGGACATCTCGTTTCCACTGGAACGTATTTCGTTGTTTTTGAAAGTGCTGGTAGCCGCATAACCAGCAGGAAAATATTATTTCTAAAATAAGGATGATGGTCAAATGATGAAAAAACTCACGCAATTAATGTTGCTTTTTGTAATTAGCTATTTTTGTTATAACTTTTCCTGTCCTAAAAGTATTACGCAGCCTCAGCTTGCCATTGAACCAGAAGAGGATGGATACTGGATTGTGGAAAAATATAAAAAGATACTTTTTTATCAAAAAGCGACCAAATCAATCAATGGTGAATACCCGCGGGCAAATTACATCCATCCGCTGATCAGCCTTGATGGAGATACATTGACAGAAGATTTTCCCGAAGATCATTATCATCAACGAGGCATTTATTGGGCGTGGCATCAGTTATGGATCGGGGATAGGTGGATCTGCGATGGCTGGACCACAGAAAACAGGATATGGGACGTCACAAATGTCGATGCGCAGGTGCAACAGGATGGTGCAGCGACGCTTGATATCGAGGTGTTGTGGAAATCACCTCGCTGGCTGGATGAGCAGGGTAACCAAAAACCGATGGTGAAAGAGCAAACCACGATCAAGGTCTTCCCGGCGGAAAGCGAAATTCGCAAAATAGATTTCAAAATCCGATTGCTGGCATTGGAGGAAAATATGCGTCTCGGTGGCTCGAATGATGTGAAAGGATATGGAGGCTTCTCGGCTCGAATTAAATTACCGCCGGATATGAAATTCATAAGCCAGAAGGGCTTGATAACGCCTCGTAAAACCGCAATCGAAGCCGGACCGTGGATGCAGTTTTACGGATCATTCACTGAAAGCACTAAGTCGGGTTTGACTATAATGTGCCATCCCGATCAGCCCGGATTTCCGCAACCATGGATTTTGCGCCAGAAAGATAGCATGCAAAATCCTGTATACCCCGGGAGGAATCCGGTTCCATTATCAACGATACAGCCATTAGAGTTACGATATCGGCTGGTGACTCATCGAAATGAACTTGAAAAAAGTGTAGTAGATAGCTTGTTCAATCAGTATAGCAATGAATACTAACTAACTAATTGTCAACTCAGAGGTGAATCTTATGACGCGATTTAATATTCGAAACGGAATTATAATTCTACTGCTTTCTGTTATGGTAGTTTCATGTAACAAAAAAAAAATTATCGAATCCGAAACAAAAGGATATCTGACAATTAATTACCAGATTAGCGATTACGACCTGCTTACCGTTATATGGCTGGAAGATTTACAGAATAATTATGTAAAAACACTTCTGGTGAGTGAATGGTTGTCGTATGACGGACATCGTTACCCGGATATTTGCCCTGATTGGAGCAGTGTTGCCGATTGGGAAAATGTATCCAAAACCGTGTTCGATGAAGTCACGACGGCAACTCCGCAGATAGATACTCACAAAATCGTCGTTGATTGCGAGCAGATAAATCTGCCTGACGGAGAGTATCATTATTTAGTCGAAACCCACATTGAAAATGAGTTTAACATTCTGTATTCGGGACAGATCGAGATCGGAGACAAGCCAGATTCAGATACTGCTGAAGTGACTTATATACCTGGAGCGCACCAGGATTCAACAAAACTAAATCTGCTGAGCGATGTTTCTGCAGAATATAAATTAAGAAACAGGTAGGAAGGGAATTATTATGAAAAATGATGAAAAATCAATATCGCGGAGGAAATTCTTTAAGCTTTCATCACTCGGAATTGGCGGCGCCACAGGATTTTCTCTTTTATCGAGATGTTCTGAAGGAATCAACGCTGCGAATTCTGTTGGACAGGATGAGCCGCCTGCAATAAATGGAGATGGTAACCGGGACGGGAAACAAGCCGGTCATCGCCCGCACAATAACATGATCGCCCGAAGAAATCTTGGCAAGACCGGGATGGAAGTGTCTTTATTGGCTTTTGGCGGCGGTTCTCAATTCATGAAAAATGAAGACGGCGACTGGGAGCAGATATTGGAACGAGCCGTGGAAGCCGGAGTCAATTACTTTGATACGGCGAATAATTACAGCGGTGGTGACAGTGAAATCCGTTATGGCAAAATATTGAATAAATATCGTGAACAGGTTTACGTTGCCACTAAATTGGAGTCACGGGGTGTTGATGGTTCCAGAGAGCAATTTGAAGATTGCCTGAATCGTCTGAAAATGGATTATGTCGATGTCCTGCTTATTCATGCTGTTGACAAAAACGATAATTTATCGGAGTTGGAGAATGGTGTTTACAAGACGATCGCGCAATGTAAAAGTGAAGGCATAGCGAAATTCATTGGATTTTCCGTAATGAATGAATCCGACATTCCGGTTGCCAAATCCGTCATCGAAAATCTGGATATTGACGTGGTCCTTGGAGTTATCAATCCCATGGGGCGTTATGGGAATTGCGCTGATTTATTGCCGGTAACCAAAGAAAAAAATATCGGATTTCTGGCAATGAAAACAGTGCGACAATTGGTGAACGCTCAGACGACTGCAAAAGAATTGATCTCCTATGCATTGGATAAAGAAAATGTTTCGGCGGCAGTTATTGGTCATCATGGTATCGACAAGCTCGAAGAGAATATAAGTATCGTCAATGAATATGCCACCGATACCAGCGTGCCCTATGACTGGGGCGCGCTGGAGCGGCGGATCAATAAATATGTGGAAAATCGCAAACCCGTCTGGACACTGCCCGGTTACCATGACGGCATGATGGTTTAATAGATTAAGACGGACAAGAACTCTATCAAAAAGGAGTTACCATGAAAGAATCTTCATCAAAAATTGATCGCAGAAAATTTTTGGAGCGATCTGCAAAGGTCGCGGTTGGCTCAACTCTATTTGCTTCGGTTACTGAAAATAATCTCGTTAATGCATCTGAGACGAAAAGTAATTCTAAATTACCAGACTTTATTATCGATTCACATATTCATTGCAAAGGCAACGATAAGTGGGTCGAGGACATGGTTAGAATTTATCGATCCTACAACGCGATGGCTTGTGTCCTCACCTGGATCGACGATCTGGAAATAATGGTCGACGCAATTAAAAGCTATCCCGACGTCTTCATCGGATACGGACGTGTGGATCTGGATAACCAGAATGCAATACGAGAGGTTGAAAAATTCAAAAAAGCAGGTTTTGTCGGAATGAAATTTCACAGTCCGCAAAAAAATTATGACGATTCGTCCTATTTTCAAATTTACCGGTTATGCGAAGAATATAAAATGTATATGATATTCCATACCGGTATCTCGGGTCGCAATATAACGGATAAGCCAAACTGGATGTCTTCTGCCAGAATGCGTCCAATGTATCTGGACACATTGTGCCGGCTTTTCCCCCGTGCCAAAATCCAGGGAGCACATTTAGGCAATCCGTGGTATGAAGAAGCTGCCGAAGCTGCCCGGTGGAATCCAAACCTTTTTTTCGATGTGACAGGTTCGACCCTGCTCAAATTTATCAAACTCGGTCGGCTGGAACGAATGAGCGAGGTTCTGTGGTGGTCCAGCAATGAGGGAGAGAAGAATCCACATACCCTGAAAGACGGACCAAGCGCCTGGGAACACATTGTGTTTGGCACTGACGAACGCCCGCAGGGGCTGCCGTCGAATATCGAGCGCTTTTCGATGATGCTGGATAAAAATAATGTGCCGCCGGCGATTCGCAAAAAGATGTGGGGAGAAACAATGGCAAAGAATCTTGGAATCGATCCTGAAACGCATAAGTTTATTGAATGAAGTTTTTCTAAAAATATCTCAAATTAAGTTGGTTAAGATGAATTTAAAACAAATCGTCAAATCCATTGGTCCGGGCTGGATTATCGCAGCAGTATGTCTTGGTCCGGGTAGTATCACTACTTCTTCAAAAATCGGATCTGAATTCGGTTATGAATTTTTATGGATAATAGTCGCCGCGAGTATCGGGATGGGCATATTTATGACCATGTCGACGCGGTACGGTGTCTCGAATTCAGATTCACTTTTGCAGTCAATCGCTAAGGAATACGGACGCTGGTTTGCGGTGATCATCGGTATATCGGC
>WJJN01000018.1 GCA_014729735.1 Candidatus Zhuqueibacterota bacterium | reverse complement strand
GATGTCATCCGGGCTTGTTCCGGAATCTCCAAATTATCAAAAATTTAGGAGATTCCTGCATTCGCAGGAATGACACCCAAAAATGACTTTTGATACAGTCCCAAGGGTGAAACGCTCAATTTGTAAACTCCTGCCACGGCTGCAAAATAAATTTATCCTTGAAATGTCCCATGGCACTGATCTGATAATTGCGGTATCCCTCGTCATGCCTCGCCAGATCGAAGCAGCAGGAGCTATATCCCGAAGAATAGCGATTGTATGCGCCGATGATTTTATTGAACAGACTCCTTCCGTTACATGGATTGCTGCGTGCTTCGAGATAACAATAATAATATTCCATGAATCCGTAATACAGGCTGCCGGATATCGAACAATAGCCTTTGCTTTCGAAGAAATTCTGATTGAGCGGCACGTTCGGATCGAAGGAAGAGCGGGCTAACTGCGTGATCCCCCAGTCATCGAGTTTATTGTATGAACCGCCGCTGACAATCACGAAAAACCGGTTTTTGTAGCGCAGATAATGCTGCCATTGGCTCTCCTGCCACGCCAGTGTCTTCAACGCCCGAATGAACAGCTTCTTCTCCGTGCCGACGAGTGAATCGCCAAAATCAGCCACCAACTGATCCCCGATCTTTTCGATGAGCCCTTCCACGCGTTGATAATAGTCGATCCTGTTTTCTTCCTTCGCCCATTCCTCCGGAGTCAATGCGAAGTCGAGCTCGATGTCTCCTTTGCACTCTTCCGTGATTTCGGCATATTGCGTCCCGCGGTTTCCCCGAATGTCCTCATTTAATTTCCACCGGTCAAATACACCGAACACCCGAGTTTTCTTGCCGATATTTTCATCCTCGAAATTTCCCCCGGGCAATGAAAGCGCAGTATCGCGGTCCGAGCCGGAAAAGTCCCGTTGCCACTTTTCCGGTAATTCATCCAGCCAGGGCATTGGTGCGGAACGGGTGGTGGTCTTCACATCTTCATCGGCAACCCTCTCTTGTTTTTGATTTTTTGCGGTGTGACTGCACGATAAAATGAAAAGAGACAGAAGAACGATGTGAATAGGCAGTAACTTGATCTTCATTTAGTCTTTCACTCCTGAAAAGCATTAGAAAACACCATGACATTTATCAGAAAAATAAGCATCACACGATCAAAAGTCAATAATATATTTTCCCGGATCACATATTCTGCAACTGCTCATAATACAATCCGGCGCCCGGTCCCAGCGGCAAACCCAGCAGTATCCAGACAATCAGCAGCAATGCCCAGCAGATAAAGAACACAATCGAATATGCTATCATGGTCGAAATAACGGTTCCGATGCCTGCGTTTTCATCATACTTTTGAAAGAAAGCAATGACCAGCGCGAAAAAACTCATCATGGGTGAAATGATATTCGTGACCGAATCACCGATGCGATAAACCGCCTGGGAGAGCTCCGGCGAATACCCCAGCAGCATGAACATCGGAACGAAAATCGGAGCCATCAGTGCCCATTTTGCCGAGGCGCTTCCGAGAAACATATTGATAGTTCCGGCTAATATAATAAAAAGCAACATCAGCGGAATCACACCGAGATCGGCTTTAATTAGCACTTCTGCCCCACTGATCGCAAAAATTACTCCTAAATTACTCCATTTAAAATATGCCACAAATTGCGCTGCAAAGAACACCAGCACCATGTAATTTGCCAGCGATTTCATACTTGCCGTCATGCCTTTTACCACATCCGAATCATTTTTATATACACCGGTTACTGCACCGTACACAACGCCCAGTGTGCCTGCAACAAGAAATAAAATTGCGATTACGCCTTTTATCAGCGGTGACGCGAGAATACTTCCATCCGCGCCGCGCAGGTATCCGTTTTCCGGAATAATGCCGATCAAAATTATTACAATCCAGATGAACAAAGCAAATCCGCTCCAGCGAAGTCCCTTTTTTTCCTGATCAGAAAGCGAATCCAATTTGTCACCGGTTTCCTCGCCTTCATACGTGCCGAATCGGGGCGCCACTATCTTTTCAGTTACCAGCGTGCCGGCAACCGCAATGATAAACGTCGAAACCACCATGAAAAAATAATTTGCAGTGGGATTCACGAGATAATCCGGATCGAGAATACGGGCAGCTTCCTGGGATAATCCCGCAACCAGCGGATCGATAGTTCCGAGAATCAGATTTGCGCTGAATCCACCGGATACCCCTGCAAACGCTGCTGCCATCCCCACAATAGGATGCCTTCCAACTGCGATAAAAACAACGCCGGCGAGCGGAATCAGCAGCACATAACCGATATCACTTGCCACATTGGAAAGAATGCCAGCCAGCACGATCACGAAGGTCAGTAATTTCCGAGGAGATGAAAGCACCAGCTTTCGGATCAGCGCGCCAATCAGACCGCTGCCTTCGGCAATCCCGATTCCCAGCATGGCGACCAGAACAATGCCCAACGGCGCAAAACTCGTGTAATTGTAAACCATATCATCGATAATCCGCTCCAATCCTGATTTCGATAACAGATTCACCGTTTTAATCACTTCACCTGTGGCAGGATGCGTCGCCTGCCAGTCCAGCCAATGTCCCACTGTCGAAGCTGCCAGCGCCATCAATGCAAATATTCCAAACAAAGAAGCCGGATGAGGCAACGCATTTCCCACCCGCTCCACGACATTCAAAAACCTGTCAATCAAACTCGTTTTCGGCTTTTTCGATTTCTTCTTCTTTTTCATTGTTCCCACTCGATTTATTCACCAGTAACTCTGCTTAGCACGCAATAAAAAACCCGGAATCTTAGATTACCGGGTCATTATCTATTATATTTCAATATTATAGCACTAACTTTTTAGAATGTCAAGCGATTT
>WJJN01000204.1 GCA_014729735.1 Candidatus Zhuqueibacterota bacterium | reverse complement strand
TCCCCGATCTCTTTGGAAAATCTGAAAAGTATTTCCTGATCTTTCGGCTTTTTTTCATGTTCTCCGGAGAATGCTTCGGCATATTCCTTCGCTACAGTATCGTACACATTAGCGATGTTGTATAAATTGTGTGCCATGAGTAATATATCCCAGATGGATGTTTTGAAGATTTTGCTCAATCCGGATATTGCTCCGGCGATTTCCCTTTCTTCTCGATGGTAGCCGGATATTTGCCCACATCTGTTTTCCGTTCCGAAATACTTTCCAATTCCAGAATATGCCACCATTCGTCTCCGAAATCAAACAGATATTCCAGCGTGCTTTTCTCTGTAAGTTTCAACGATGAAATCGGAATCTCTGCAGCATCGTGAATATTCGGATCAAATCCATCCACTGCTCTTGCATCCGTATATTTCGGAACGTCCTGAAGCCTGCTACGGGATTTTGAATTCGCATTCTTCGTCTTATAAAATGCATACAGGTGCTCATCATGTCGATCGAACGCTCTGAAAATTGCGTGGTGCAGGTCTTTTAGAGTTTGATCTTCAAGTATTGCAATTCTCCGCCAGATGCTTTTCGCAAATTTAAGTTTGACTTTGAAGATGTAGATGCGATGTGTTTGCATTTTATATATTCCGTCTATCAGCTATTCTTTAACACTTTGTTTTTAAGCTTAGCCCAAACTTTTTGATTGATTTCCTTCGCAAAGATTTCGGCTTGCTTTTCAGTCAATTTGCTTTTTTTCTGATCTGCTCGATCTCGATAAATTCCAGAAAGTCAGCAAGCAATTTTTTATCGACCGAATCTTCGTTGAATCGAACAATAATATCGTTGTCATTCAAATTTACAATTTAAGATTATTTTCCATTTAAATCAAGTATTTTTTAGGACTATATAGAGCCGGGATGGAGCAATCAGCGGCATTTCAATTAGGATCAAACCGAAGAAGGGTAGTACTTCCGTACTTTGGTAGTTACAAATTCACCACACCGTTTACTTTGCATCGACGCGAAAATTTCAAATTGGATAAATTTAGCATACCAATTTAATTTTCATTATAATGGATGGTGAGCCGTCACCCTGTTGCGATCATCACGGAGGGTGGTTATGAGAACGAGAGCTAAAAATCCCTGTTGATCAGATTTTATGGTTTTTTGATTTTCGTTATTCTTATTAAAATTGAATAAGTCCCTTCTCAACATCAGGATAAATTTCATCTATCTGTTCTTGTATTTCAATTGTTTTGCTTAACGCAGTTACAATGCGACAGTAGTGCGGCGCATCGTCCATGTTTCTGCCCTTCCGGTCTTTCAGATATTTCTGCAAGACCTGATAGCCGCCGATGTGATAGTTCCAAACGTCCGGCGCGACGCCTTCAAAATACTTGTCTTTGTTGATGTAAATACGTTGTTCGTCTTCTTTGTAAGTTATTTTATCAATCCGGTCGTTTGTTCCGCTGCCCTGATATTTAGCAACAGGCTTGTCAAGCGCTGGACTTTTCATCAGGTGGAGGTCGGCAAGTTGTCTACCCAATTCACCTATTTCTTTGAAAAGTTTAAAATCGGCGCTAAAAGGAACACGTGGAAAATCGATCTTTAAAAACTCGGCGTAGGTTTTGCGGTAGATGTTGCTGTAAAAAACGCCGTAGATGTAATACAGGATTTCTTCCGGCGAAGGCGTGGTTCCATACGTTGTTGTCAATTTATCTAACACAGCCAGTGCGATATTGGGCTTTTTGCCGTAAGTTTCGGTGTCGTCAAAAACCATCATCATTGTTCCGCCTGACCTGCGATTTTCTTTTTTATGTTCTATTGGATAAAGATATAGTGGAAAATGATAGTTTGTGGTTTTAGGCGACAATACTCCATGTTCAGTCATAAAAGATGTAATCAATGCATGGCTCCATGGTCCGCTCAACTCTTCCCTTTTGTGTGTAATCAAACCTAAATTCGCCCCTGCTTTCATGTGGCTCATCACTCTTTTAACTGTTCGCCATACTACTGAATCATGCCAAAAAATATATCGATTATCAAAAGGACGATAAGTAACAGAATGAATGAAATTCTTTAATTCAAAATCGGAAATATGCTGTAAAATATTCCATGCCTTCCGAATGTCCCATCCTTTCTTCTTATTAATTTGGAAAAATTTATGAAGCTCGTCATCATTATATTTTGAATTTTTAAAAAGCCTGATTCTATTCTCAACCGACCTTGCGTCGAAATCGATCACAAAGCTATCTCGTGCGGTCGTCATTCCAACACCATTTAAAGGGAAAATCTCATTGATTTTTTTCCAGTCTAAATATTGCTTAATTTTTTCCGTGTCCCTTTTTATCAGGAAATAATGTGGGCTTTGCGGAACTATTTTTACATAATTCTCTTTTCGAAAATCCTTATTATCTAACCAATTATATTTTATCTCACGCAAACCAAATAAATCGGCATGAAATACCTGTGATTCTTTTGGATGTTTATTTTTAATAAATATGACAATCGCCACGCCCTGGCGAATGTCAAACACGTTTTCATCCTTTCCGCCGTCCGGCGTCGTCTCTTTTTTCAGGCTGTTGCCATGCAGGTCGAGAATATAAATCTCGTCAAATGTTTTCATCAAACTCTGGCGCATACCCCGAAAAGTGGGATTATCCAGATAACTGTGATTGGTGATCATACCGACAATGCCTTGCCCGGATGTCTGGATTTTCCACTGGGCAAAGCGCAGGAATTTAACGTAATCATCCTGTAACCATTTCGGATTCTTTTCGCCAAGCGGCTGACCGTCCACCTTGTAATAACTCTGCGTGCCATCAATATCTTCTTTAAGCAGGCGTTCCGTCCATTCATTGATGTTGGCGGAAATGCCACTGTAAGGCGGATTGCCGAGTATCACCAGCACCGGCTGTTCTTTTTTCACTCTACCAGCCAGATGGCTTTCTTCGCTCAATGAACGATAAAAAGGCATGGCTATCTGTTCAATTTCTTCCGTTTCCAGCGTGTTGGTCAGGTAGAGTTTAAATCGCTCGTCGTCTGCCATTTTATAACCGAGTTCTTCAAAAATAAACCCGATCTTTAAATGACCAATGGCGTACGGCGCCATCATCAGTTCAAACGAATGAAAATTTGCCAGAATGTGCTTTTTTATCCAGCGATGCAAACCACCTGTGCCGTATTTCGCTTTAAATTCATCGGCTGCAATACGGATGGCTTCCGCCGGAAAGGTGAGTGTGCCACCAGCCGGATCAAGCAATTTCACGTCTTCACTGGCGAGACCGTCTGCCAGATCAAAATGTGATTTCAGGATTGAATGAATGGAACGGACAATATAATCAACCACGGATTCCGGTGTATAATAAACACCGCGGCGTTCACGAATTTCGGGATCATAGGTTGCCAGAAAGGTCTCGTAAAAATGAATGATCGGGTCTCTGCCTTTTCCGGTGCGGTGATATTCATGCAGAATTTTATTGGCGTCGGCGACGTGTAAAATTTCAGCAATGTCATCCACGATGATTTGCAGGGATTTGGGCGGTTCTTCTAATGATATGAAGCGAAATACGTCGCGCAAAATACCAATTGTATGGGGAATGTAATCGAAAGCAAGACGGCGGTTAAATTCACCATCCGCTCTGGTCCGTGCGGCGAATAATCCATAGGTAATCGTTTGGGCGTAAAGATCAGCGAATTGTTTTTCGGTTAATGTGGCGAGCAGATATTTTTTAAAGGCTTCATAAAAACCAATAATTTGTTTATGCCCTCGGCTGCCGTTTTCTTCCATTTCCACAGAAATGACTTCATCGCGCAGGAATCGGGTGCGTTTGGCTAATTCAATTGCCAGAGCACGTGCAGTTTGAACTTTGGGTAAGGAGAAGGAAAAGAAAAGATCAAAGAGTTCCTGAAATTTTTCAATATTTTCCAGTGGGGGTGTGGTTTGCAGTTTTTTAGCAATAACCGGTCGTCCGACCATTGCCTGTGCAACGCGTTGCCCGTCACGGTAAAGCCGGAATTCATAAAAATTGGTCAGGATTACATTGGGAAATGTGGATAAATAACGCTCTAATTGTTCGGTTCCTTCGATATAATCAAGATTGGAGGTAGACGGATCTTTGGCTTCGATGTAACCGGTGATATGATTTTTACCGTCCCATATCCTGAAGTCGGGATTTCCCGCTTCGGTCTTTTTCGGAAGGATGGTTACATCAACTTTCCTGATCTTTTGAATTTCAGCATACTGTTTAACTAACTCGTCCAGATGTTTGTAATAACTTTCTTCACGGGCGTCGCCACGTTT
>WJJN01000203.1 GCA_014729735.1 Candidatus Zhuqueibacterota bacterium | reverse complement strand
TTGTAAAACGTGCTCTGATCATTCCCTGAGAAAACACCGGGCAGTGTTTTAAGAGACAACAACGCATCGGGAAGCGGATTGGCAATTGTTCTCATTTTCGCCGGTGGAAGCTCGTAGCGGGTGATCTTTGGTTCGTCGGCAGGGGCAATGATCGAAACTTCCTGCCCTTTTACCGGAGCGGGTTTTAAATAAATATTCAGTTCGATTTGATCTTTATGTGCCGGGATTGTTATCGTCTTTTTTTCTGTCTGATATCCCATGTACCGAAATTCGATTTCATACCTTCCCGGTTCGAGCATGATGGAATAGTTACCGTTTGAATCCGTAGTCGTGCCGATTTTTTTACTTTTTACGGAAATGTTTGCCGCGGGTAATGGATTGCCGGTGCTTGATTCATTGATTACACCAAATAATTTTGTATTGTGAGAAAATGTAAATGGAAACACCTGCAAGGGAGTTATCAAAATTAACCAAATCAGAATTGTCACTTGTCCAGTAAATATTATAACTAATTTTTGGGCATTACCTATATTGACCAGCATGAGTTTTCCTTCAAGTTACGTCCGTTTTTCAAACTTTTTTAAAATTAGTGTGGTGAACTTGGATTGAGATTCTCGACTTTGGCTGCCTAATGATGTGATAACTTGATTGAAATAAAGTAATATCAATAAATTGGATCATATGATTTCACCAGCTTGGATTTCTACATATTTGATTTTTCACTGCTATTATTATTTTTTTGTTTGAACCATCACGATTCATAATCCATATTTCGTCATTTTTATCCAGTGATTCTTTTTGATTGAATACTATTCTTTCTCCATCGGGGGATCAATCAGGAGAACCTGCTATAAATGAATCAGTTAATTTAATTAAATTAGTCTGATCGGAATTTATACGATATATCTGGTCTCCTGGCAAAGCTTTTCCTACAAATAATATTTCTTCATATATTGGAGACCATTTAGCATGATGCGGATATAAAGAATCTATTTTGTTAAAAAACGTAATATTTTTATTGTAAATATTGATCTTAGCTAATTTGGGGTGACTATAATGCTCTTCAATATAATGATGGTAGGTAGTAAGAATATGTTGACCGTCCGAAACCCAACTTGGCAGATTAAATAATGCTTTATTTGCGTTAGGAATTATTTCCGATGAAGTTAACTGATACCAATTTCCACCTGCTGTATCTGTGATGATAATTTGATTATAATTTTCTATTTCAGCACAGAATGATAATTTCTGCCCATTTGGTGAAATTTGGGGAGAAGTACATGAAATACTAAAAGGAGTTATAGCTCTTTTTTCGCTTCCATCAAATCTCATTTTCCATATTTGATATTTGTTTTCATCTTTATTATACTTCGTGTAATAAAGATATTTTTTTTCTTTCGACCAACATACATCAGTGTCAAAAATACCTTTACTTAAATGGAATAACTTATCTTCACTTGTATAATATGTTGCAACATGAAATAGATATTCTTTATTAGTAATTATAAACGCAATAGTTGAGTCATCGGGAATGGAAATAGAAGAATCTTTTGAAGCAATTAGATCCACATCTGAATTACAATTTAGAAAAACTAGTAGTAGAATTATATTGAATATAAATTTCACAGAGTACCCCATTTTATGACAACTTATGTTGACAAGTAATAAACATAGGGGATGTCTAAAATTTTAACATCCCCTAATTCATTATTTTAGACAGAAGATTGGCTGTTAATTTAATCTGGCTCAGGATAACACTTAAAATCTATTATTTTATTTTCTCCCCAATCTTGCCAGGGTTTTCCTTTTATTTCCCAATACAAATTCTGACCTATTTTACCTGTGGCAGTAAGATTGCATGAATTTCTTCCAAATACAATAGTGCTGTAAGTACCAGTATACCTATTAAAGGTTGTATAGTACTGTGGAGCATTAGTAATA
Source organism: Candidatus Zhuqueibacterota bacterium (assembly GCA_014729735.1). Lineage (GTDB taxonomy): Bacteria > Zhuqueibacterota > Zhuqueibacteria > Thermofontimicrobiales > Thiofontviventaceae > Mariaggregatimicrobium. Next base: position 2,462 of record WJJN01000203.1, on the reverse strand, counting down.
AAAACGAGTCTATCTTCGCTATTTGTTCCCCAATAGGAAGACCATCCCCCTCCTGCAAGCTTATGATAAACAACACCTGAGACACCCGGAGGACAATTAGAATCACATGTATTTTGACCGCTACATGTTGCCTGGCAAGTGTTTCCCCCACAAGTAGGATAGCCTTCGCAAGTAGCATCGGTTGCACACGTTCCTTCGCATGTACTTCCGCAATACGTATTGGTACAGGTGCTCATACACGTTCCCTGTCCCTGGCAGGTAGACCAGTTTACACAGGTGTAATTTCCTTCGCAGGTGTTCTCAAAAGTATCACAAATATGATCCGATGTTTCCGGCGCTTTGGGATCAGAACATCCTGCTTTGGAGGTTGGCTTATCGCCTTCGCTCACATTGTTTACTTTTCCTTCCAGCCGGTCTATTGCATTATTTAATGCATGTTTAAACAGCGGCGAGGATTTAAAACCACTGTCGTTCCAGCGGGCAAAGCTCATGCTTGTAAAACTGAGCGTGACCGCCAGAATTATCTCGCTACTCATTCTGATACCAATCAAGATTTGTCGAGATCCCAATTCCCAGACTTCGGTCATTTCTCCCATCAGTGGTCATTATATTTATTGAAAATTGCGTATGTTCAAAAGTAGTAGGTAATGCATAAGCAAATTTTTCTCCATCAGGAGATATCCAGATCAATGGAACGATGTTACCTGAATTTGTCAGTCTTTTCTGTTCCGATCCATCGGGATTCATGCTATATAAATCACCACCGTCTCTTCCTGAATCAAATATTATTTTATTGCTATTTGGAGACCAGCCCAGAGATATGCTCATGCCGTCGTTTGTTAATTGCATCAAATTTGTTTCGTTTGTATTTGCGATATAAATGTCAACAAAATCAGCTTGTTCACTGATTGAGAATACCATCTTTGTGCCATCAGGAGAAAAACTTGGTCTACCTGTGTACAGATTCATCAATTTATGCTTATCCGAACCGTCAATATTCATTACCATCGTGCCTGCGCTAGTTATATAAAATATTTTCTGCGCATCCGGAAAAAACATTGGTGCGAAATTTGTTCCACTATTTGTCAGCTTTGTGCAGCCTGTGCCATCTGCATTAATAATGTAAATCTGTTTTCCGCTACCGTCAGAAGAAGATGAATAAACAATTTTTTCACTGTCATAAGACCAATCAAAACCTCCGATAACGTTACCCCCCTCCCGTGGAATAGTTTCTCCCAAAAAAATGAAATCGCTGCTATCAATTTTCGAGACACAAAGGGATAGTAGTGGTACCCGGTCTCTAATTCTACGGTCGTTAGAATAAAAACCTATTTGTTGACGATCAGGAGAAAACTTTGGATATCTACCACGAATCAGTAATAGTTTTTTGTCTGAGCCATCCTCATTCATAATAAAAATTTTATCCGGGGCAACGTCATAAATAATTTTATAACCAGATTTATTTTTGGGTTCAGCGGGATTATTATTCCGGCAATCAGAGAAGAAGACTATGAGCATTGGAAATATAAAGATAATGTATCTCTTCATAATAATTACCTTTAATTATGTTGATAATTCACTAATTAAAGCGGGAAAGAATTTATGTAATCTTTCCCGCTTTTTGATTAATCTATTACTCCCATGGAGGTGTGACGTCATCTAAGAAATTGCAAATATTCCAATTCGGATATTCTACAGGTGGACCATTCCAGTGATCTCCTGCAGTATCCGGATAAATGTAATATTTACCGCTAATAATCTGAAGCATTGTACCTTCACTATAAATATCCCAGCCTTCGTTCGTTGTTAAACGAATTCGTTCTCCGGAGTAATTGCTATTTGAATAATTTAAGTATCGATTTTCATTTTCCCATTGCCAGGAGCCTTCATCATCGAAGGCTTGATACATGCTATGACCATTTTGTCCATAATATGGAAATATCAGATTACCTATTTGAAACCAATTTTCGCCAGACTGATCATTATATGACCATTTCATTTTGCCTTTAAATTGGTAACGTTCACAAACTCCACCAATGCAGGTACTTTCACAAGTGCTCTCACAGGTATTACCACTACAAGTTTCCGGACAGGTACTATAACAGGTGTTTCCGCCCATACAAGTCCCCCAATAAATACACGTATGAGTCCCTTCACACGTAATTTCAGAGGTATCACAAATATGATCCAATGTTTCCTCTGCTTTGGGATCAGAACACCCTGCTTTGGAGGTTGGCTTATCGCCTTCGCTCACATTGTTTACTTTTCCTTCCAGCCGGTCTATTGCATTATTCAATGCATGTTTAAACAGCGGCGAGGATTTAAAACCACTGTCGTTCCAGCGGGCAAAGCTCATACTTGTAAAACTGAGCGAGACCGCCAGAATTAGCAATGTTATGATTAATTTTTTCATTATGTTAAACTCCGTGCGACTCACCTCAAAGGTGCGTCGCACGTTGGCC
>WJJN01000202.1 GCA_014729735.1 Candidatus Zhuqueibacterota bacterium | reverse complement strand
TAAAGTGTCCCTACTTATCCTCAAAAAATATTACTTCCAATTCATCACGATCCGGCAACTCAGGGAAAGGCGTATGGGGCTCTGTCTGATACCAGTAAGCTACAGATGCCAGATCATCCTTTAATGGCATGTACCGTCTTCCGGAACGCCATCCCAGCGCCTGGATTGTTATTTTCAAGTCCTTTTCGAATCGAACCGGGTCCGTAATATGCCAGCGATAGAGTCCGAATCGCAATTGTGTGTTCCAGATTCCTTCCGGCATAATTACCTGCGGCATTCCGGCATAAGGTGTTGTAAATGTCTGATATTGATATTCTCTGTTCTCTTTTCGCGTGCGAAAACCATACGATCCACAGAAATAATCTTCTGTTCCGGTACCACAAATCGTGGGGAACTCCTTATCTCCATCGATATAGAATTTGATTTCGCCTTCCCCCCACCAACCGTTTTCATTTGCTCCCCAGCACATATAGCACCCGACAAAATGTCCCCAGCCCTTCACGCCATCCAGAATCGTATGCACTGACTTATATGGGACAGGATTCGTTCGCCGGAATTGTGCATGGAAATATGCAGCATCTTCAGGCACCTCGGTCAGTGTGTAATCGATTTGATAGTACAGTCGAAATTTTTCAAAGTCCAGATTTTCCAGTGTAATCTTGCATGATTTTCGAAAGGGCATGGTCCAGTAACAATTAAATCCGGATTGCGGATTGACGCATATTGCAAGTGAGCTCACCTGGGCGAAAATATTCCAGCCGCAGGCAAAGAAATCACCAAGAGGTACCTCAACCGAAGGCTCCTCTTCACCATCCCAGTAAAAGCGCAGAATATAAAAACGCCAGTTTGATTGCGGGTGTGGTGTCACCCAAATATGTTGAATAGCGCCGGGACCTTCAATCTCTGCCATGGTGAACGTTTCTCCGGGCTCAATATCCACTTTTGGTGAAATTTTCCATCCCTGTCCCAAATCTCTGGCATGATACGCACCAAGTCCTTCGGTCGCCATTCCTCCTTTTCCTTTTTCGCCTGTAAAATTTTCCGGACTAATTGAACGAGATTTTGCATGGGACAGGCGGTGCAAATTGCCCATATTCATTTCCAACCCGTTAAAATCGGTTCTCTGTGCCAATATCACCACAGGGAGAGAAGTTATTAATAACGCTAATATAAATTTCTTCATCATCGAACTCCTAAAATATTTACTCTAATTTATTGGTCAACCTGGATACGTTCCACTTTACCGATCAAAAAGATATAATTCAAAATACCGGACAACATAATAACTCCCGCTAAAATAAATGCAGAATTGAATGTCCCGCTGGCGCTGACCATGAAACCTGTCAGCAACGGGGCAACAGCAGCCCCCACGGAACCGCCGAGGTTCTGAACGCCAGCGAGTGTTCCGGTGGTGTTCTCCGGTGCCACTGCCTGCATTATTGCCCAGGTATTTGCTGTTGCCATGCCCATGCTCACAATTGCGATTAAAAGGACAGTGACCGCATAATCCGGATTGCTGATATACGGCACGGGAATGATCAGTGATCCCATGAAAAATCCCGCGATGATAAACCCTTTGCGAACCTTTGTGGTATCCATTCCCCGGCGAATCAGGAAATCGGCAGCCGCACCGGCTAACGGCACCATGACTGCGACTCCGCCGAATGCAATCCCGGAAAATGCTCCCATTTTTGCGAGTGAAAAATGCATTTGCTCTCGGAAATAGGTTGGCAGCCAGCTTAAATAGAGCACCAGCACATACGAGTATGTTGCTGCGCCCCAGAAAACACCCCACGTTTTTTTATACTTGAACAATGTTTTTAACGGAATTAATTTTTTCCCTGCTGTCGATAGCGATCCCTGAACATCGCCAACTTTCACATTTCGCTCCCCTATTCTGTTCTCCAGTTTTCGGTAATAATATTCCCATGGTATCAGCCATATCAATGGCACCAACCCGCATAGAATGAATAACATCCTCCAGCCGAACGTTCCGATGAGCCATGCTGCCAATATTCCACCAATGGAGGGTCCCAGTTTTGTTCCGGCGAGATAAATACCCGTTGCCAGTCCGCGCTCTCTCTCATCGAAATAGCGCCCAATAAATGCCATGCTGGCGGGAGCTGACACGGATTCCAGAACTCCTAATAATGCCCGCAACGCGATAAACATCCAGATACTGGTTGCCAGACCAAACGCCGTTGCCACAAATGCCCAGAGGAAAAAACTTGTCGTGTACAATTTTCGAATTCCGAATTTATCCACCAATCTTCCGGCAGGAACCTGCATAATTCCGTACGCCCAGAAGAACATTGCCAGTATCAATCCCATTTTCGCGGGGTCCATTGGATAATGCCTGAAAATAAACCCAATTGCATTCCCCGAATCTTCCGATCTTCCACCTACGAAAGCATAATCCTCACCACTGATAGCAACGGTCTTCCCAAACTGCCTTACTTTTTCCTGTGGCGTCAATACAGCCTGCTGAACCCATATTTTCCCCTCGCGATGAAAAATGAAAGCCGTTCCTTCCCGGGCACCGTTTCCAGAGCCAATGATGGCATGATTCCCGTGAAGTGCAACCTGACGCCCGAAATTCGTCACCCGTAGTTCTGCATCCGGTTTTAGCGTTTTGTAATATTCCCAGCCCTTATCATTTTTTTTGTAGATATATGCTGCTCCGATTTTACCAGGACCGGAATTTGTTTCGTCCGCACCAATGACAGCATACTCGCCATTCATTGCCACAGAACATCCGAATCGATCGCCGACTGTCCCGTCTTCGAATATCAATGCTTGTAATCGCGTCCACTGACCATCTTTCTTATGATAAACGATGACACTGCCTCTGCCGTCACCACCATCCGGGAAACCGACCATTGCATAGTCGCCATCGATCATTACGGAATTTCCGAATTCTGAGCCGGGCTGGCGTTCATCCGGCTTCAGATGAGACTCCTCAATCCAACCGCCGTTTTCCTCTCGAAAAATATATGCTGCTCCAGTGCCACCATTTTCAGTCGGTGCGCCGACAATTATCCGGTTGCTATCTATTGAAACAGTTTTCCCAAAACTAATATTCCAGACAGGTGTTGATGGTACGAGCGTCGTTTGGAACACCCACTCACCTTTGTCGCCTTGTGCATCTGAATTTTGAAAATTTAACACGTAAACGATGCCAGTTTCTGTTTTTGCCTCAATTGCACCGATCACGGCTCGATCCCCACTCATAGCAACTGCCCGGGCGATTATTGAATCACCGCTTACCGCGCCTGGTTTTAAATGCGCTCCCACAGTCCACACCGTATCCTCACGATGCAGGAAATAGGCAAGATGATTCAATTCCGCATTGTCATTCGAAATACCTTCGCCGATCACTGCGTGTTCATCTGTCATAGCCACCGGTGCACCTGTTTCTTCTGAGGGATGATTCACCATCACCTTGAAGATTTGCACCCAGCGACCAAATTCCCGGCTAATTGATGATGCAGCAAAAGACATATTCATTCGATCAAAATAACTGTTAACCATTCCCAGCATCAGCAGAACCACAATTCCCCATCGTAGATATTTTATTGCCTGTTTCTTCCGATCAAAATCATTTTGTTGATTCATTTTACGCCCTGTCGGTTGATTTAAAGATTTTCGTGATTGTGGTGTGATCCGATTCTCCGAATCCTTGCGCCATTCCTGCATCCATCAGTTGCGCCACGATCGCAGTACATGGCAACGGTACCTGCTGTTCTTTTCCAGTTTCCAGCGAAATATTGAGGTCCTTACGATGGAGTTTCAGTTTAAAGCCCGGCTCAAAATTTCCCTCAATAATTCTCTCACCCTGATGATCCAGTACTTTACTTTGTGCGAAACCACCTAACAGCGCCTGTCTGACTTTATTCAAATCAACTTCGGCAGCCTTTGCCAGTGTCAGCGCTTCGGAAACTGCCTGCAGCGTGACGCCAACTATAATCTGATTGCAGGTTTTTGTCACCTGCCCGGCGCCGGTTTCACCCATATAAACGATATTTTTACCAAGCGTCTGGAAAACGGGAAACGCTCTGTCAAATGCAGTTCTGTCGCCACCAATCATAATGGACAATGTTCCGTTTTCTGCTCCCATATATCCGCCGGAGACCGGCGCATCCAGTGACTGCACGTTTTTATCTTGCAGCGCTTCGTAAATTTTAATGGACATTGCCGGAGCAATCGTAGACATATCGATGAACAGTGCGCCTTCCTTAATTCCCTGGATAACACCTTCTTCACCCAACACAACCTTCTCCACATCCGGCGAATCCGGCAGCATGGTGATTACAATATCGCTTTCTCGGGCAACATCGCAGGGATCTTCAGCAGAAGTTGCACCAGCTTTTACAAGTTCATCCACTGACTGCGGATTGATGTCGAGCACTGTCAGCGAATATCCGACTTTCAGCAGATTTTTTGCCATCGGACCACCCATTATTCCCAGCCCGATAAAACCGATTCGATCCATCATTCCTCCGATCATTTTTCTGCAACATTTGCCATTTGTTCTAATAAAAGCACCAGTGCGGAATGATCCAGCTCGCCATCTCCCTGCGCCAGGAGTGCGTCCATTTGCGCCGCGACAATAGCTGATCCGTGCAGCGGCACCGAAAGGTCTCTGCCGGTCTGCAAAGCAATGTTCATATCTTTGCGATGGAGCTTCACTTTGAAACCAGGTTCAAAATTACGGTCAATGACTCGCTGTCCATGTAAATCCAGAATTCGGCTCTGGGCAAATCCGCCTAAAAGGGCTTCACGCACTTTTTCAACATTCACACCTGATTTTTTCGCCAGTGTCAGGGCTTCGGCAACCGCCTGGATCGTCATTCCAACAACAACCTGATTACAAGCTTTCGTCACCTGTCCTGCGCCGGCATCACCGATGTGAACGATGTTTTTGCCCATCACTTCTAAAATCGGCAGTGCGCGCTTAAACGCGGCGTCCGAACCACCGACCATAATCGACAATGTCCCGGCTTCCGCGCCAACCTGTCCTCCGGATACAGGTGCATCCAGTGCCTCCACACCTTTTTCCTGCAAAGATTGATACACTTTTTGGGATGTCGCCGGCGCAATCGTCGACATGTCGATGAACAGCATCCCCGATTTCACGCCTTCCAGAACGCCCTGTTCGCCGTAAACAACTTCTTCTACTTCCGGAGAATCCGGAACCATCGTAATCACGACCTCGCTTTGTTCGGCGACTTCTTTGCATGTTTTCGCGGCTGTTGCGCCTGCTTTCACCACATCACTCACTGACTCCTTATTGATATCATAAACTGTCAATGAATATCCGGCGTTTATCAAATTTTTCGACATGGGATTTCCCATGATTCCTAATCCGATGAATCCTATTTTTTCCATGTTGTCTTCTCCCAAATTTATACATAAAAATTTATTCATTTATAAATTCATTAACATTTTCACTGGTAATCGTCGCTGTCTCCAACGTGATTTTCTCCCCGGGAGTGATGGTTCGTTTACCATTTAGAATCTCTATTGCGATTTCCAGTCCTTTTTCACCGGGAGTTGGATAGAGAAATGTCGCTGTCAAGATTCCGTTTTTCACCCACATGCATCCTTCATGCGGCAGCCCGTCGATTCCCAGAAATTTTATCTGCTTTTCCAGACCCAATTCCCGTGCTGCCTGATATGCGCCGTACGCCATAGGATCGTTGTGCGCGTAAATAATATCGATATCCTTATGAACCTGAAGTGCATCCTGGGCAATTGCTTTTCCCTGATCCAGTTTCCAGTCGCCATCCAGTCCGCCCAATATCTCAATACCACTCTCTCTATCTACAATATCATGGAAACCCTGCCTCCGTTCCTGCGCCGGCGTCGACGCCAGCGCGCCGCAGATTTCATAAATTTTTCCACTTGCGTTTCCCGGACCGCCTAATAATTTTACAGCATATTCACCAGCCGCCTGTCCGATAACCCGGTTATCCGCGCCAATGAATACCGCATATCCTTTGTAAGTGATATCGCGGTCCAGAACGATGACCGGTATTCCAGCCTCGGTCGCTTCTTTAATTACTTTGGAGCAACCCGACGCCTCTTTTGGCGAGATCAGAATCGCATCCACCCGTTTCGCGATGAATGTCTTCACATGCTCCACCTGATTTTCCGTCTTATCATCCGCGTCCAGTACGATTAAATCAACCTTATCTTTATATTCCTCTGCCTTTGCTTTCAGCTTTTCATTGAAGACCACCCGCCATGGCTCTTTCACTGTCACCTGAGAAAATCCGATCACATAACGCCCGGATTGAGTTGATTTTTGGCAACTAAGACCGACAATAATACTCATCATGATAATGAACACTAAATTCAGTATCATTATTTTTCGAAACATTCTAAAATCCTCCAACTAAAAGATTACTCTTCATCTTTAATTTTTTTGAGAAAAGCCCGCATCCATCGGGCAAAGATTCCTTCCTGTAACAATACCGCGCCCACAATAATCACGCCTTTGAGAATATCCTGAACTTCGCTGGATACTTCCTGCAGATTCAGGATATTGCCCAGATATCCCAGAATGAGCACGCCCACCATGGTCCCGACCACCGTTCCCTTGCCGCCCATCAGGCTGGTGCCGCCGATCACCACCGCGGCGATGGCGTCCAATTCCCAGGTAATGCCGGCATCTGCTTTTCCCTGAGTATAAGCGGAGCAGTATAGAACACCTGCCAGCGCAGAGAGTCCTCCGGCAATTGCGTACACAATAGTTTTCACACGATCCACATTGATGCCGGAAAGCCGGGCTGTTTCTTCATTTCCGCCGATTGCATACACATAGCGCCCAAATTTAAGCCGTGTCAGAACGAAATAAATAATGATTACTGAGCACAAAAAAAACAGTCCTGCTACCGGAAATAATTTTACTCCGAACAGGGAAATTTTACTGCTCAACACATCAAAACTCTCCGGTGCGACCTTTCCGCCTGCTGTCATTCCAACGGATTGAAAGTAGATGGGATGAATCTGTCCCCCTTTTCCTGCGATGAATTTCGCCAGTCCCACAGCGGAACTCATCATTCCAAGGGTTACGATAAACGGCTGAATTTTGCCCTTTGCGATGATGATACCATTCAGCGCGCCGAGAAAGAGCCCCAGCACCGGCACGATGATCAGAACGCTCAAGGTGCCGAATCCGGTGGATACCTGCGGATAGGTCCAATACACCATTGTCACAGCGACAATCAATCCGCCGGCAATGCCGGTGATTACAGACCAGGACTTCTTCGCGTCCAATCGGCGAGTTGCCTTTCGGACGACATAATATCCGGCAATGAATATAAATACAAAGTAAATCGGCAATGCGAGCGATGTCGCCCGGGTCCAGTCCCGTTCCATCAACAGCATTGCGCACACCACCGATGCCAGCGATACCATGCTTCCCACAGAAAGATCGATTCCCGCGGTGAGAATGACCAGCGTCATGCCAACAGCCGGAAGCGCGATGATGGACACTCTGCCCAGCACATTCAGTTGATTGTAGATATTCAGAAATGTATCGCCATTTAAAATGATACCAATCACGAAAATCACGATAAGTCCCAGAAACGGACCCAGTCGCTGATTCAGTAACCTCCAGTGTGAATTTGCAGCCATACTTCTTCGTAACTCCAATAATTATTGATTACGCCAGCGGCGCGGCAGCATCCATGATTTTTTCCTGGGATGCCTCTTCATGCTCCAATATTGCGGAAACCGTTCCCTCCCGCATTACCATAATTCTGTCACAGATCGATAATAGCTCTGTGAGCTCGGATGATACAATAATGATCGTTATTCCCTGCTTTGACAATTCGGACAGCAATTCGTAAATTTCATGTTTAGCGCCCACGTCTATTCCGCGAGTGGGCTCATCCAGCAGCAATATTCGCGGATTGGTCAGAAGCCATTTTGCCAGCAACACTTTTTGCTGATTTCCTCCGGATAATGTCTCGATGGGATTTTTCATATCACTGACATTGATCGAAAGCCGGTGCGTAAAGCGCCCGGTGACGCTTTTTTCTCTGCTTTTTGATAACATGCCATATCGAACGATTTCACGCAACGCTGCCAGAGTCATATTTTGTTCCACGCTCATTCCGAGGACCAGTCCGTTTCCTTTCCGATCTTCGGTAATCAGGGAAAGTCCGGCGAGAATCGTTTTTTCAGGGCTTGAATAATCGATATGCTGCCCATTGATTTTCACTTCTCCGGAAGTCTGCAGGAAATCCGCACCGAAAATCGCTTCCAGCAATTCAGTGCGACCGGCGCCAAGCAGTCCGGCAATGCCAAACTGCTCTCCCTTTCGCACCCGGAATGTCACATCTTTGATCAGGTATTTGCCATCGATTGTTTTGCGGGTGAGCCGATTTACCTCCAGTGCGACTTCATCCTGCGGCGCGCTTTCTTTCACAAAAAACTGATCAAAATCACGCCCTACCATCATACTGATGAGCTCCTGGCGCTGCACCTCCTTTGCCGAGCGCACTCCCACCAGATGCCCATCGCGCAGCACGGTAACGCGATCCGCAATTTCGAACACCTCTCCCATTCGATGCGAAATGTAGATAACCGCCACATTTCTCCGGATCAACTGCCTGATGACACGAAACAGAATTTCGGTTTCCGTATCGGACAGCGCCGAGCTCGGTTCATCCATGATCAGAATACGGGCATTCAGGGACAGCGCCTTCGCAATTTCCACCAACTGCTGCTGTCCCACTCGCAACTGCGCGATCGGTGTGCGAACATCGACATTTAGATTTAGCTCATCGGTGATTTCGTGTGCCATGCGGTTCATTTTCGGATAATTTATCATTCCTCCAAATGCCGCTGGCTCTCTGCCGAGGAAGATATTTTCCGCAACCGATAGCTCCTGTACCAGATTCAGTTCCTGATAGATAATGCTGATCCCCGCCTGTTCCGCGTCCTTTGTGTTTTTGAACCGGTGTTTTTCACCCTCGATTAAAATCGAGCCCTGCCAGTCGGTATGCACACCTGCCAGTATTTTCATCAATGTTGATTTCCCGGCGCCGTTTTCGCCCATTAACGCCATGACCTCGCCGGCACTCATCTCGAAATCAACATCATATAACACCTGAACGCCGGAAAAGTCTTTATTAATCTGTTTCATCAACAGAAGAGGTTTTTCCATCATTAATTACTTT
>WJJN01000017.1 GCA_014729735.1 Candidatus Zhuqueibacterota bacterium | reverse complement strand
ATGATGTTAGACTTTATAATGGTGATTACCTGTTTTCTCCTTCAAAAGAAACGGGAACCGATGTCGATGACTTTTCAATTCTGGCGTATGATGCCGCGCTGACCGCCCAGGCTGCAATTAAATTAATCTCACTATCACCGGAGCAACTTATCGCTGCCAATGCGGATTGCGATACCGGTGTAACGATGTTCGATGCGATGCTAATTGCGCACTACGTTGCCGGATTGACAAAACCGCCAGATTCGCGTGTTGCTGAATGGACATTTAATCCTGAATACAAACAATATAATGATTTGGATAGTGATTTTCTTGAAGAACACTACACCGGAATTATTATTGGCAATGTAAACGGCTTTTGGCAATCGACGGAATCAGTCCATAAAATTTACAATATTTCTCATTTATTAAATCTGGATGGGTTGAATGAAGGTGATTGTATTTCGATTCCGTGTCTTATTGAATGGGAAAATCAGGAAATTATTTCGGCTGATATAGATATCGAGTATAATGAGCAAATATTTAAATATGTGGGATTTGACAAGGATGATCTTGCGGAGGAAATGAACTTTGTTGAAAATGACCAGCCCGGGCATTTGCGGATTTGTATGTTCGGAACCAAGCCTATAAATAAGAGCGGGATATTAGGTAATATTCATTTTGAAGCCATTACAACAGATAGTAAAGAGTCAACAATTAATATAAATCGCTATCAACTGAATGATTATTTACCTCAGAAGACATCCTTGAATATTTCGTTTAGAGGTGGTGTTGTTGAAAAACGTTCTTTTATGTTGCATCAAAATTATCCGAATCCATTTTCGGATAAAGACCGGAGCCTGAATTCTGTAAACTCCGGCACGATGATCAAATATGAAATCCCGGAACAGTCGCACATAAACATTCAAATATTCAATATCCTTGGACAAAAAGTCCGAACACTTGTGGACGATACCAAACGTCCCGGTCGGTATGTGCTTTTCTGGGACGGGAAGGATGATTTGGGCACAACATTGTCGAACGGGATTTATATCGGAGTAATACGCTTTAAAGGAGCAACAAAATCAATACGTATGATAAAAATGTGACAATAAAATATCTAAAAAACAGGTTGGAATGATATGACGGGGGCTAAAACTTATTTTCTGATTGCCGTTATTTTGATGGCATTTGCAGCGAGTGCATATTCGCAAATTGAGATTTCAATACCGGATACTTCGATTGAGAATGGAAATTCAGCGTATGTACCGGTATTAACAGGAGATTTATCCGGCGCTGGTGTCATTTCTTATCAAACAACAATCAGATATAATCACAATGTTTTGGACATTGCTGATATCGATGTGCACGGATCACTAACCGAAAGTTGGGGTAATCCGACAATAAACACAAATACACCGGGAGAAATCCGCGTGGTTGGTTTTGGAGTTACTCCGTTGACCGGTGCCGGTATTCTCTTCAAGCTAAAGTGTGAAACATTCGGTCAACCCGGGGATTCAAGTTATATTATCATCGAAAATTTTATGTTCAACAACAATTCTCCCCAGGTTGCCACAAACAGTGGGTTGCTTAGAATTTCGATAATTCCTGTTCAGGTGCTCCTTCAAACAAATTTTCCTGAGGTAACAGAATTACTGGTTGACGGGGAATTTCACAAATCCCCTTATTCGGCTATCTGGATAAAAGGATCGACGCATCAAATAGGCGTTGAAGAGTTTCAGGATATCAGTACCGGAGTTCGCTGCGCTTTTGATAGCTGGGGAGATGGCGGTGATCGGATTCATACGATTTCAGTGGTTTCGGATACATCGATCACTGTTACGTTAAAAGAGCAGTTCTTTGTAGATGTGCAATCCGAATGGGGGAATCCGATTGGTGAAGCATGGTATGAAAAGGGAGATACAGCTCGAATAGGCGTTGATTCCCTGATAATAAATGAGAATCAATCTAAGCGTCTCTTTTTAAATTGGACTGGAGAGGGAAATGGTGCATATTCAGGCACACAGGCGAATACAACTGTTATTGTAAATGAGGCAATTACAGAAGTCGCCAGTTGGCAAAATGAATTTTTTCTATCAACGCAAGTTAATATTCAAGATGGGGGAACTGTCACTCCCTCCCCACCGGGATCATGGTACAAGGAAGATTCGCTCGCTGAAATCAGTGCTGCCGGAAGTCAGGATTTTACATTTGCCGGCTGGTCAGGTGATCTGATTGGTACGGAGAATCCTGCAACGATTCGAATGGATAGCGTGAAGTCGGTAACTGCTAATTTTGCCAAACGGGTGGATATTACATTTCAAACCGAACCAAACGGTTTGAAAATAGAGGTGGATGGACAGGAATTTACAGCACCACAGACTTTTTCATGGTTCTCTGACGAAGTACATCAGGTGCGGGTTTTGGATCAGCCTGTCAGTGAAGGAATCCGATATTCCTTTTCAGAATGGAGTGATGGCGGGGCAGCCGATCACGAGATTACGGTTCCTTTAGAATCAACCACTTATGTTGCTCATTTTAATAAAGAATATTTTCTCACGACATCGGTTCAGCCTATTGGTGGAGGAACTGTAAATCCCGCAATTCCAGGCGAATGGTTTATCGAAGGTTCCAGCGCTACTGTGTCAGCAGAAGCCTCCTGGGATTATGAGTTTGATAAATGGTCAGGAGATGTCGACATTACAGAAAATCCAGTTAATATTACGATGGATGGTCCGAAGAACATCATTGCAGAGTTCGTATACAATCCGCAGCAATCTGAGTGGCGAGTGAATGCGGGAGGAGTTCAATATGAAGATAGTAATAGTAATCTCTTTGAGAAAGATCAAGTCTATACGGAAGGAAGCTGGGGCTATGTAAATGGAAATGACTGGCATAAATATGATGAGATAAGCAATACGGACGACGATGTGCTTTATCAAACCGAGCGATATGGCATGTCCGAATACCGGTTTGATCTCGAGGATGGTGACTATCTGATTACATTGCATTTTGCGGAAATATATTATTTCAGCACGAATAAAAGAGTCTTCTCTATTGATGTCGAAGGGAAATCACTGTTTGATCAGTTGGATATTTATTCCGAAACCGGGCATGATAATGCAATTAAATATACTTTTTCAACTCAGGATTATGGAGCAACTGTAAGAGACGGGCAGCTCAATATTTCATTTGCAAGTATAAAGGATGAGCCTAAAGTTTCGGCTATTGAAATAGTCCGTTATGTTCCTGAGACACCACAGCTTACTGTTGAGCAGGTAGTTATTGATTTTGATTCAACGAAAAATCAAGGTAGTATTGATGTCCGGAATTCAGGCGGCGGGGAATTAGCATGGAGTATCGATCAAAATCATTTCGTGGAGTGGATTTCATCGATTTCACCTTCGAATGGAACTCTCTCTGGTGGGGAACATCAAAACGTTGTACTAACAATTGATCGTACCGGGTTTGAAAGCGGAATATATTCGGGATCGATCATTGTAAATTCGGATGCAGGCAGCCAGAATATCGAATTATTTATGACTGTGCCTGAGCCAAAACCTATTTTAGCAATTGATCCTCTTCATTTGAATTTTGGTTCGGATATAAAAGTGATGGATTTGCAAATCATCAACAACGGGGATGCTAATCTGGTATGGTCAGCTTCTAAAATACCTGATGTATCATGGATTGAATCACTGACTCCGCAAAGTGGAGAATTGACACCAGGCTCAAAACAGTTTATGCAGGTCAGCATTAACCGGGAAGGAATGACGGGTGGAACCTATTCGGGACAGATTGCTGTCACTTCAAATGGCGGGGACGTATCGGTCACTGTGCAGATGCATGTGGGCGAGGACGTCGAATATCGTATCAATGCCGGAGGAGATGCTTACACCGATATATCCGGGAACGACTGGGAGCCGGATCGTGCGTATACCAACGGCGGTTATGGCTATGTCGGTGGCAATACGTATGAGACCTCTGATCCGATCGCTGAGACTGACGATGATGTTCTTTTCCAGAGTGAACGCTGGGGACTGGACGGCTATCAATTCGATGTTCCGCCAGGGAAATATGATATTGAATTACTGTTTGCAGAAGTCTACTATCGTTACACGAATAAGCGACTGTTTGACGTCTCTATCGAAGGGAATACGGTATTAAATAATTTAGACCTGTACGCTGAGGCGGGTCATGATGCGGCACTGCGATATGAATTCAAGGAAATCGATGTGACAGACGGACGCCTAAATGTAACGTTTACAGCCTCGAAAGATGCGGCAAAGATTTCCGGT
>WJJN01000201.1 GCA_014729735.1 Candidatus Zhuqueibacterota bacterium | reverse complement strand
TGTGATGATGTAAAAAATGTAACTGATTTGGACGAATTAATTTCAACCATGCTTCATTTTATTGGAAAGGCAGTTAATGCGCCATTAAGCACTTTTCGATTCGTGGAACATGAGAAAGCCAATCTTCGTGTCTATTCCACTATGCCCGATGCGGAAGAAAAGGGATTGCTAAAAAAGGAATTCCGCGAATTTGCGCCGCGGATAATTAGCACAAATGAGCCTTTGCGCATTGAAGATTTCGATTCCTATCAGAACAATCAATTCACGAATTTACATTTCCCGGAAGGTTATCAGGCATATTTGGGAATGCCTGTTAGTTGTCGAAACTCTATAACAGGTATTCTTTCTGTTTACTGGAAAAATGCTCTAAAAATCGACGCCCGGTTGCTTGACATCGTTACGACAATATCATTGCTATGCGCAGTCAAAATCGAGAATATTCGTCTTTTAGATGCATCATCACAAAATTCTGACGATCTAAAAAGCAGCAACGAGGAACTTGAAAATTTTGTTTATACTGTCTCGCACGATCTTAAATCCCCGATCGTGTCGATCCAGGGTTTTTCTTCGATATTGCTAAATGATTTCGATTTTGTCTTAAATGATGAAAGCAGACATTATCTAAAACGTATTCAGACAAATGCCAATCAAATGGAAGCTCTTGTGAAGGATTTGCTTGAATTATCAAGAATCGGGAGGGTCGTCAGCCCGTTTGAAGAGGCGGATGTACGCGAGATTATTTCGAAATCTCTCGACGAATTGATCTATCAAATCGAAAAACGGGGAATTGAAACAAACATTCCGGATAAAATGCCTGTGATTTTTTGTGATAAAAAACGTATCTCCCAGGTTTTTTCGAATCTAATTGATAATGCAATAAAATATATCGGAAGCCAAAATCAGTCGCCGCAAATCGAAATCGGCTGCAAAGATGAAAATGACTGTCATCTGTTTTTTGTGAAGGACAACGGACTGGGCATACCGGAAGAATTTCACACTCAGATATTCGGACTATTCCGACGCTTGAGCCAGGAAGATTCCGAAGAGTTTTCAACAGGTGTGGGACTGGCTATTGTTCATCGGATCATAGAAAATCATGGTGGTAAAATCTGGTTTGATTCCGAACCGGAAAAAGGCTCGACGTTCTACTTTACTATCCCCAAAAAGGTTGAAAGCAAATGAACTTTTACATAAATGTTTTGTTAACTATTAAATGATATCTTATGGGTTTAAGCAACAAGGATATTTCAGCGAGTGAGATTGGGGGTAAACGACAATTAAAAAAAGAAATTGCTAAACTAAAACAGGAGCTAAAACAAAAAGATAAGCTGCTACAAGACAAAAATGAGGAGCTGCAAAAATATCTCTATACGATGACACACGAATTGAAAACGCCAATCGTGTCGATTCGCGGTTATTCTATGCTGTTGGAAAATTTTCATAAAACCGCACTGAATGATGAGGTTTTAGAATACCTGGATCGAATTTCAGTAAACATAGAACGGCTTGAAGATCTAATTGATGAACTGCTGGAATTTGCGAGGATTGAACTGAAATCCGAAGATTTGGAATCTGTTGAGATCAAACGGATCATCGAAAAATCTATCACTGACCTACGCTATCTATCAGAAGAAAATGGAACCGAAATACGCCTGCAACACGACTTTCCGACCGTGTTCTGTAATACGACCCTCATATTGCGCGTTTTTACGAATCTCCTGAGCAATGCGATTAAGTATTCACATAAGGACAGGAACAAATACATCGAAATTGGTTATCAGGATGATGAAATTTTTCACAAATTCTACGTGAAGGATAACGGGATTGGTATTCCCAAAAAGAAGCAGGATCAGTTATTTAAGCTGTTTAGCAGAATCCATGCCGACAAGGAAATCGCTGGCAGCGGCTTGGGACTGGCAATTACGAAGCGAATTATCAACCAGCACGGCGGCGAAATATGGGTTGAGTCTGCTAAAGGCAAAGGTACCATTTTCTATTTTACTTTACCAAGAAAATAATATGACACATAATAAAAATTTTGATGGAACATTCAAGATACTTCTGGTTGAGGATAATCTGGATCATTCCAAATTAATGACGGTAATGCTGAAGAAAAATCTGCCCGAAGCGCAGATAAAGATCGCCCGCTCCGGTGCAGAGTGTTTGAAGCTCGTCAAGATCGAGTCTTTCAGCATAATTATTCTTGATTACGAGTTGCCGAACATGTCCGGTTTAGACACTTTAATTCAAATGAACAATCTGAACGTTCAGGCACCCGTGGTATTCGTCACCGGAAAGGGCGATGAACTTATTGCTGTAAACGCCATGAAGCATGGTGCTTATGATTATATTATCAAGGACAAGGGCTATATGTATATTCTGCCCAAAGTAATCCAGAAGGCGATTGAAAAACATGAGCTGGAATTAAAATTATCCGAATCAGAGAGAAAATTTCAATCGCTGTTTGATAGTATTAGCGATTTTATTTCCGTACAAAATAATGATTTAAAAATTTTGCTGGCAAACAAAGTTGCTTCCAAATTAAGCGGCTGCTCCCCTGCGGAGTTAATTCATCAAAAATGTTATGCCAAATATTTCGACAGAGATGCACCGTGCAAAAATTGTCCGGTACTGGAAACCTTTAAAACCGGGAAGCCGGCGTTTGCAGAAATCTCACATAATAATGAAATATATCAGATCCGAAGTCAGCCCATCTTTAACAGAAAAAACGAACTGCGGAACGTAGTTGAAATCGGTCAGGTGGTAACGGAGCAGCGCAAATTGGTAAATCAATTGATCCGGTCGGAGAAACTGGCAACAATCGGTTTGCTATCAGCGGGTATTGCACACGAACTTCGAAATCCGCTGAATATTATCGAGACAGCACGTTATTTCATCTCGGATTTATATGGAGAAGAAAATCCCGAACTCCGGGAAAAACTAGATATTATCAAGAAAAACGTTTCCCGAGCGTCGGCGATCATCAATGATCTGGTTGAGCTTTCTCATAAATCCAGCAATAGCAAACGAATGATAGATATTAATAAAATAATCGATAAAATACTTTCGCTCATCGGAAAACAACTTATTTCCAAAAACATCAACGTCATTCGGGATTATAAGGAAATTCCGCAAATCTCTTTCAACTCCGAATCTCTGAATCAGGTATTGTTAAATATTATTGTAAATGCCATCCAGGCAATGCCGACTGGCGGAGAGCTTATTATCCGGACTGAATTAAATGATCACAGTGACGTTCAAATTAAAGTTATCGATAGCGGATGCGGTATATCCGCGGATGATATGAATCACATATTTGATCCGTTTTTCACTACAAAGGAAGTGGGAGATGGCGCAGGATTAGGTTTATACATTGCTCATTCAATTATGACACGAGAAGGTGCGAAAATTGACGTGGAAAGCGAAAAAGGATTTGGATCAACATTTATTTTAACCCTGCCAATTAATAACCAAAAGACAGTCGAAAAATAATGGAAGATTTCAAAGGAAAAATTTTAGTTGTCGACGACGAATTCGATATTCTGTCACTTCTCGAAGGGCTTTTCAAAAGGAAAGGCTTTTTCGTCAAAACTGCAGAAAATGCAGAGAAAGCGTTGATGCACCTTAAAGCCGAGGACTACGACGTGGTAATCGCCGATCTAATCATGCCCGGCAAAAATGGCATTGATTTACTTTGTGAAATAAAATCACTATACCCCCGGACCGGTGTAATCGTTCTCACCGGTCATGGAACTATCGAGTCAGCAGTCGAAGCTATAAAAAAAGGTGCATTCAATTATATCAAAAAACCGATCAACCCCGAATACTTATTTTTATTAACTGACAAAATCATCGAACTGCGGCGACTGGAGGCGCATAACATCTATCTGCAAAACCAGCTACGCCAGCGTTATAGCTTCAGTCAGATCATTGGCAAAAGTCATCAAATGAACAATATTTTTCAACTGATTCAGGACGTAGCCCAGACGCAGTCGACCGTCCTGATCCGCGGAGAAAGCGGGACCGGAAAAGAACTGATTGCAAATGCAATTCATTTCAATAGCCTCCGCAAAAATAATAAACTGATCCGTGTAAACTGCGCTGTTCTGTCGGAAAATCTTCTGGAAACCGAATTGTTTGGTCACGTAAGAGGAGCGTTCACTGGTGCTTATCGCGATAGAATGGGAAGGTTTGAAATGGCGAATAAAGGCACTATCTTCCTGGATGAAATTGGGGATGTTTCCCTCAACGTTCAGGTTAAACTGCTACGCGTGCTGCAAGAAAGCGAGTTTGAGCGTGTGGGAGGTTCCAAGACATTAAAAGTCGATGCGAGGATTATCGCGGCAACGAACAAGAATCTAGAACATGCCATAAAAAAGGGTGAGTTCCGCGAGGATCTCTATTATCGATTAAATGTAATTCCTATTGAAGTACCGCCGCTCAGGGAACGTGTAGAGGACATCCCTTTATTAGCGCGACATTTTGCCGAAAAACATAATGAAGAAACCGTCAAAAATGTGAAAGGATTAACTCAGGATGCCCTTTCTGTATTGATGAATTACGATTGGCCCGGCAACGTAAGAGAGCTCGAAAATGTTATTGAACGAGCCGTAGTGCTCACCAAGAATGAATATATTGATCACTCCGATTTGCAACCGCTTAACGGTCTATCTTCGCCTGATTCTTCGCTAAATCTTCTCGACCATAAATCTTTGCCCGAGGTGATGAATAATATTGAAAAGCAAATGATTATCAATACACTAAAACAATGCAATTGGAATAAAAGCATTGCTTCGCGCAAACTTGGCATCCATCGTACAACCTTGTTATCCAAAATTTCCAAGTATGAAATCAACATTTAAGTGAAAAAAAAAGCCGGAGCAGACAATTCTTCCAC
>WJJN01000200.1 GCA_014729735.1 Candidatus Zhuqueibacterota bacterium | reverse complement strand
TTTATAACCTTCGCCTTCCTGCAAGATGAATTCTAATTCTTTGCTAGTCATTTATTAATTCTTTCCGTAATTCATTAAGAAGATTATCACTTTTTCTAAATGAGTCGTGCAGCAACTCCAGCAATTCAGCGCTGGTATACGTCTGTTCTTCTTTGGCAACATACGGATTTTTAATATCCAGGTTGTAGCCGTTTTTTTCGATTTCATCAATGGAAACCGTCCATGCCTGTTCGTTGGGTTCACGGTTTGTCCACCATTGCTTCAGATTGTCAAACTCACTCTTCTGAATCGGTTTGGTCTTGGAATAGGCTTTCATGCCTTGCGGCAGTTTATGTTCCCAATACCAGATTTCCCTTGTTGATCTTCCTTTTTCAAAAAAGAGCAAGTTCGTGGCAACACTGGCATAGGGTTGAAAAACCGAGTTCGGCAATCTTACAATCGTATGCACATTACAGGATTCCAGAAAATGCTGCCGGATTCGCTGTTTTACACCGTCGCCGGTTAACGAGCCATCTGGTAAAACAATTGCCGCGCGACCGTTCTCTTTTAAATAGCGGATCATCAACACAAGAAATAAATCAGCGCTTTCCGTGGTGCGATAATTCTGCGGGAAGTTGGTCTCCACGCCATCGGTTACAGATGCCCCAAACGGAGGATTCGCCAAAATTACATCCACCCGGTCTTTACGGCTGATGCTGGTGTATTCGCGATTCAGGCTGTCGGTATAATCCACATTTGGCACTTCAATGTCGTGTAAAATCAGATTCGTAACACAGAGCATAAACGGCAATGGTTTCATTTCCATGCCGTGAATCGTGGCTTCCAGCGTTTTTACATCTTCCACATTTTTTATGTCATGCACACGGATATTCTCAATGGCTGAAGTTAAAAAGCCACCGGTACCGCAGGCAGGGTCCAGCACTTTCTCGCCCAGTCGCGGATTGATCATTTCAGTCATAAATTCAGTCAAGGCACGGGGAGTGTAGAATTCACCATAATTACCAGCGCTCTGCAAATCTTTCAGAATGGTTTCATAAATATCGCCAAAAAGATGGCGGTCTTCAGAACTGTTAAAATCAATCTCGTTCAGTTTATTAATCACCTGGCGGATGATGGTGCCGTTTTTCATATAATTATTCGTACCGGAGAATATCTCCCGGACGATGAGCGCCCGCTTATTGCCGACTGAAACATCCAGATTTTTCAAAGCAGGAAACAATGTAGTATCAATAAATTCCTGCAACTCGGATCCGGTCATTCCTTCATCATCTGCTGCCCAGTTTCGCCACTGGATGTGTTCAGGAATGGGCGATGTAAAATCGTCGGTTATCATTTCCAGTTCCGTATCTTTGTCATCCAGAATTTTGAGTGAGATCATCCAGCCGAGTTGTTCGATACGTTGCGCATCGCCTGAAACGCCCGGATCTTTGCGCATGATATTTTGCAGTGTTTTAATAATGTTGCCGATGTTTTTCATTTATGCCGCTTCCCTGTAAATTTGTGTTTCCAGTTCCTTTATCATTTCCAAATAACCATTTTTCCCGCCAAAAAGTTTGATAATTTCTGCCGGAGTGCCAATTTCATTAAACGGTTCGATTCGCAAGACTGCCAAATCTTCGATATTTTCAATGCCCTCGGTTGCGTATTTATCCAGTAATGCTGTAATAACATTGCGAGCTTTTTCACCATATTTTGAAAAGTAGTTTCGCTTCTTCACATTCTCAGCACGTTCAAGCCGTGTCAGCGCAGGCATGTCCCATGCGACATGGCAAATAAGATCGAATAAATCCAGGTCCTTTTTAACTTCCTCTTTAAGGTTTTCAAGTATGATTTCCTGAGCTTCCAGTTCATCAATTAATGCTTTTTTCTTTTCAGCGGAATGCCATGTAGTCAAAAATTCATCCAGACTTCGATATGTTTTCAGGATGTTGCGTTTGGTGTAATCTTTCAGACTTTCCGTAATCAGCTTCCCATCGCCATCCAAAAATTGAACGCGCTCGTTCAGAATGGAAACATTCACGCCTGCTACATAAACTTTTCTCTTTGGTTCCGCAACAATATTCCCGCCACTAATAATCTGAGGTTCATCATAGCGAACTGTGGTATCACTTCCAAAATCAATTTCCTGTCCGGATTCTTCGTCGATTATTACGTCATGCTCTTCGGGGTTGATGTCTTCATCAGTTAATTCTTCATTGGCATCAACCTCTTTAATCATAATCGGCTCGCCGTCAAAAGCAGGATCGGCAAATAAATCGGTCACATTGCGAAAATCCATAATGGTAAAAAAGGTTTTATCAAATTCTTCATTGATACGCGTACCGCGCCCAATGATCTGTTTGAATTCTGTCATAGATTGGATATTGGTATCTAGAACAATGAGTTTGCAGGTCTGGGCGTCCACGCCGGTGGTCATCAATTTGGAAGTCGTGGCAATGACCGGATAGGTTTCTTCAGGATTGATAAAATTATCCAGCTCCCGTTTGCCCTCATTATCATCCCCGGTAATGCGCATCACATATTTATGATTATTCTGTACAAGGTCGCTGTTCAAATTCGCAATTGCCTGACGCATACGCTCAGCATGTTCAATATCGACGCAGAAAATAATGGTTTTATCAAAGCGGTTCGTCTTGTTTAAAAACTCTGTCACCTTTTTTGCCACCAATTCTGTGCGCGGATCGATCACCAAATTGCGGTCATAATCTTTGGTATTGTAGATGCGGTCTTCAACAAGATTTCCATCTACATCTGTTTTGCCTTCCTCCGGGCGCCAGCCTTCCAGATCAATATTTATTCCCACCCGAATCACTTTATAAGGCGCGAGAAATCCATCGGCAATGCCCTGTCTGAGAGAATAGGTATAAACAGGCTCGCCAAAATATTCGATATTTGATACACTTCGCGTTTCTTTTGGCGTTGCTGTTAATCCAATGTGCGCTGCAGAATGAAAGTATTCTAAAACTTCACGCCAGGCGCTATCTGCAGCCGCGCTGCCCCGATGACATTCATCAACAACGATCAAATCGAAAAAATCAGGGCTGAATTCCCGATAAGCATCTTTATCTTCATCATAATTCGTAAGTCCCTGATACAAAGCCAGATAAATTTCATAGGCTTTATCGATGTGCTTTTTACGAATGACGGTCATTCGTTCTTTAAAATGCTTGAAGTCACCACGCTTGGTTTGATTGATGAGCGCATTGCGGTCTGCGAGGAATAAAATACGCTTTGCTGTGCCACTTTGCCACAATCGATAAATGATTTGAAACGCAGCATACGTTTTCCCAGTTCCGGTTGCCATGACAATGAGAATTCTTTGCTGTCCCCTGGCAATTGCCTCTACAGCACGGTTGATAGCAACCTGCTGATAGTAGCGCGGCTTTCGTCCGCTGCCATCGAAAAAATAGTCATGAGATGAAATGCGTTCCTGCTCTGTGGTCTCAATTTTTTTATATTTTTTATAACGTAACCATAGTTCATCAGGTCCCGGAAACTGATCTAAAGGGAATCCGGTTTCAATCTGCCCGGTATAATTCGA
>WJJN01000199.1 GCA_014729735.1 Candidatus Zhuqueibacterota bacterium | reverse complement strand
CTGCATTTTCATATTTTCCATTTCCGAACCAGTAAGTAAATAGTGGGCTGTGCGAACGGCTGCCTCTGCCACGCCTCCGCTCACGCCAAATAGTTTTCCCGCCGAACTTCTTTCGCCAAAAGGATTATCTGAAGCTTCCGGCTCCATATTTTTCAGATCCAGTCCGCGCATTTTGATAATGCGCGCTAATTCACGCGTCGTTAATACAGCATCAATATCAGCAACGCCATGCTGCACCATCTCCGGTCGTTCCGCCTCGAATTTTTTCGCAGTACAGGGCATGATGGAAACACTGTAAATATTATCCGGATCAATGCCTTCTCGTTCGGCAAAAAAACTTTTAATGATTGCGCCCATCATCTGCTGCGGACTTTTACAGGTGGAAAGATTATCTATAAAATCGGGATAATATTGTTCCACGAATTTAATCCATCCGGGCGAGCAGCTTGTCATCATTGGTAATTTCCCGCCATTTTGAATCCGGTTCACAAGCTCGGAAGCTTCTTCCATAATTGTGAGATCGGCAGTAAATGCTGTATCGAATACTCTTTCAAATCCAAGACGGCGCAAAGTAGCTGTCATGATGCCAATGACATCATTTCCCGGTTTTATACCAAATTCTTCTCCCAGAGTCACTGAAATACTTGGGGCATGCTGGACGACCACAAATTTATCAGGATCATTCAGCGCATCCATCACTTCTTTGATATCACTTTTCTCCCGCAATGCGCCGGTGGGACAGACAACAATACATTGACCGCAATTAATGCAACTGGAAACGTTCAGTCCTTCGTCAAAGGCTGTTCCCACATGAGCCCGGCTGCCGCGCCCGATAAAATCGATGGCGCTGACACCCTGGATTTCTTCACACACCCGCACGCATTTACCGCATAAAATGCATTTTGCCGGATCTCTTAAAATAGACGGATTCGATGTATCAATATTATAGGTATTCTTTTCACCGACATATCTCCGCTGACGGACACCCAATTCTTCAGCCAAATCCTGTAAATCACAATTCTTGTTCCGGACGCAGTAAAGACAGTCATCCGGGTGATCAGACAGCAACAACTCAATGATTGTTTTGCGCGCCCGAAGCGCCCGCTCTGAATGCGTTTTTACCTTCATTCCTTCACTCACAGGATAGGCACAGCTCGGTACCAGCCCCGCGTAGCCATCCACTTCTACAACGCACATACGGCAGGCTCCAGTGGGAAAGAGTCCTTCTAAATGACATAGAGTAGGAACATTAATTCCTTCCCGCTTCAGAACGGTCAGCAGTGTTTCGCCTTCATTTGCCTGTATTTTTCTATTGTT
Organism: Candidatus Zhuqueibacterota bacterium; assembly: GCA_014729735.1. Classification (GTDB taxonomy): domain Bacteria; phylum Zhuqueibacterota; class Zhuqueibacteria; order Thermofontimicrobiales; family Thiofontviventaceae; genus Mariaggregatimicrobium. The sequence continues at coordinate 1,336 of WJJN01000199.1, read as the reverse complement.
CACTTCTATTGTAATCACGTTTAACCTCACTCTAGTTTACAGTGACAGCTTTAAACCGGCATACATCCACACATGTACCGCAACCGATGCATTTGTCGTTGACGATATAATGCGGCGTTTTCACTTTGCCTAAAATTGCATCTGTGGGGCAATTTTTTGCGCACAGCGTACATCCGGTACATAATTCAGGATCGATTTCATACGTCAATAATTCAGTGCATGATGCAGCGGGACATTTTCGCTCGTAAATATGTGCCTCATACTCATCACGGAACCAGCGCAGCGTGCTCAAAACCGGATTCGGAGCACTCTTGCCGAGTCCGCATAAACTGGTATCTTTAATCACATCTGCCAGCCGATTTAAGTACATCACGCCTTTGAATCTTTCCAGGGCTTCAACACCGGTTTCATTTTTTCGACCGTGAGTAATTCGTTCCAGAATTTCAAGCATTCGTCGGGTTCCCTCGCGACAAGGGATGCATTTTCCGCAGCTTTCCCGCTGAATGAATTCCATAAAATATTTCGCCACATCCACCATACAATTCGTTTCGTCCATGACAACGAGCCCGCCCGATCCCATCATTGCGCCCACTGTTTGCAATGATTCATAATCGATGTCAATATCCAGATGCATCTCCGGAATACAGCCGCCGGAGGGACCGCCAATTTGCACCGCTTTATATTTCTTGTTATCGGGTATCCCGCCGCCGATATCAAAAACAATTTCCCGCAAGGGTGTTCCCATTGCAATTTCCACCAAACCGGTGCGATTGATTTTCCCGGAAAGTGCAAATACTTTTGTACCCTTGCTTTTATCCGTTCCAACTGATTGAAACCAGTCTTTTCCGTTCCGCATGATTAGTGGCACGTTTGCCAGTGTTTCCACGTTATTGATCACCGTCGGTTTTCCGAATAATCCGCTGTCAGTCGGGTACGGTGGTCGAGGTCGCGGCATACCACGCTTTCCTTCGATGCTGTGCATGAGAGCAGTTTCTTCGCCGCATACAAATGCACCGGCACCCATTTTAATAATGATGTCCAGTTGAAATCCGCTATTCAGAATATTGAATCCGAGCACGTCATATTCTTTCGCTTGCCTGATCGCCTCTTTCAAACGTTTAATCGCCAGGGGGTATTCAGCCCGAATATAAATATATGCTTTTGAAGCACCGATGGCGTAGGACGCGATGGTCAGTCCTTCCAGTAATCGAAACGGATCCCCTTCGATAACTGCCCGGTCCATAAATGCGCCGGGATCACCTTCGTCTGCGTTGCAGATAAAATACTTTTGATTGGCAGATGTTTTTAGCGCCAGCTTCCATTTCGTTCCGGTCAG
>WJJN01000198.1 GCA_014729735.1 Candidatus Zhuqueibacterota bacterium | reverse complement strand
TCCCTGCTTATTCGCCCGCTTGCTGAACAATCCCAGCAGGAACATTCCGGCAATTCCGCCTGAAAAAATCGCGTACAGGGCGAAGACGATTCCCAGTACTCCCTCGCTTCCGGCAAGAATGTAGAGTGTTGCCACAAACATTGCGGCGAGTCCTGAAATGACCACTAAAATCTTGCCCATGATGAGGCGTTGTTTATCCGTACTATTCGGCTTGAAACGCACGTAATAATCCTCCACGCCGATTGCTGAAAGACAGTTCAGATCCGAGTCAAGACTGGATACTGCCGCGGCGATGAGCGCGGAGATGATCAATCCGGTCAATCCAACTGGAATTTGGGTTAGAATGAAATGCGGGAATACGCCCTCGGCAGTAACATCCGGCGGCAGCGATGCGCTGGTGATTTTAAAGAATGCAAATAATCCCGTTCCAATGAACATAAATAATGTCCACACGGGCACGCAGAGCAACACACCCATCAGCGACGCGCGGATGGCTGATTTATCATTCTTCGCCGTCAGATAGCGCTGGATGATGGTCTGGTCGGTTCCGTACTTCTGAATTGCGTAAAAAATCCCATTTATCGCCATCACAATAAATGTCAGGTTGACAAAATTCAGATCATAAGGACCGAAATCGACTTTCCCTGTCTCCCAGATGACATTCAGAACGTTACCAATACCTCCTGCCGGTTTGAATAAAATAATGCCAACACTTAGCAGTCCACCCAGTATCAATAAAAAGCCCTGAATTACATCCAGCCAAATCACGGCTTCGATACCGCCGAGAAATGTCAGAACAATCACCGAAATTCCAAGTATCCAGAGAACCACAAATACATTGATCCCTGTTAAACTCGATATCGCTAATGTAAGCAGAAAAAATACGGTCCCCATTTTCGAAAAATGTGCAAGAATAAATCCCACCGAGCTGTAAAGACGAGCGAAAAATCCAAAGCGTTTTTCAAAATATTCATACGCGCTCAGTCTAATGACTTTCCTGTATAGCGGAACGATAAACCAGATCATAAAAACCAATACGAGAGGCACCATCAATCCCTGAACGAGCAGGATCCAGTTGGATTTATATCCAGCACCGGGATAGGCAAGAAAGGTGACGCTACTGATCAGTGTTGCCAATATCGACATACCCACTGCCCATGCGGGGATACTGCCGCCCGCCTTGAAATATTTGTCAGTATCCTTTTGACGCTTTGCAAAATAGACACCGATTCCAATCGAGAAAATTAGTGAGAGAACAATAACCACATAGTCTAGAGCTGGTAAATGCTGCTGCATGCGTTTTCTCCATTTTTTGGTTAAAGCTTATTAAATGACTATTGTTGTGATGCAGTAAATCTAATAACCACGCTCTAACATCCCCTGGCGCTGTATCAAAAGTCATTCTCTGGTGCCATTCCTGCGAAAGCAGGAATCCCCTAACTTTCTATCAATCAGGAGATTCCGGGACAAGCCCGGAATGACATTTTACAAAAAAATCAGACTTATGATACAGCTCCGTTCCCCTTCAAACAGGGATTTTGAAGCGCGGTTCGTTAATCTATTTGGAACTGAGAGATTAACTTTTCATCCCATGCATAACTTCCCGGTTTAATCGTCAAATTCAATTTTGGATTTTCTGCCACCTGCATCCGCACGATGCCCCGGCTGAACTCCTGTAGCGGGTAAAAGATATGCCAACCAAGCCGTTGCATGATGGCAGCAGCCGTTGCACCACCTTCTACCATCAACTCCCTGACCGGGAGGTGCTGGATGACCTCTGCGACTGCCGCCGCCATAATTTCCCTCAATCTTTTCGATACGTGTCCATCCCGAATCAGCGGTTTATTTATTGTAATAATCACTTTCCGTTGTTCATTTATAATTGATATGATATCTGCTGACCAGTTTTTTATCAAATTCGATTGAATCTGCCTGGCATTGAAAAGTGGCTCCGGCATTTCCGAGACATACATTCCTTTCTCTTCTGCGTTCGTAACAAAACTTCGACTTGCTTCGGAAGTGCTTCCGCAAACGATGAGGATATTTCCTTTTTCAAGTTTGATTTCACCCGCGAAATCCACGCGGCTGATATAGCCTCCCACCTTCATGATTGCATCGAAAAAATCGGAGCCGCCGGCAGGTATAACACTATCTGTGAGCTGCATTGTCCGTAAGAACAGCTCCTCAATTGTCGAAACTTCTGCAATGGAAATCCCATATACCGGTATTCTTTTCTTTGCTTTAAGAAGATGAGTTTTGAATACATTCGATTTTCCCAGCATTAGCAGCGGATCGGATGTTTTTGCCGGATGCTCGGGATCGTTGGCAAATTCGGTTTGATGCAACGGAATTCCGTTCACATAATAGATGCCATCGATAATCGTTCTGCCGAGCGACGGATTTGCCGGAATCAACAGCGCTGCATTTTTGTTCATTTTTTTCAGAATTGATTCCAGCTCAGCCAGCACATTGCCTCGAAGCACTGAATCTGTCTTTTTGTATATCCAGTCAATTCGACCGATCGGCAACGGAGCGATCATTTTCGAGACTCGTTCGCCTGCCTCTGCGGACGACATTGAGCGAGAATCCGTATCAACGACAAGCAGCTCTTTCTTCGTCGGCACAATCTGTTTGTGTTGTATCTCGACAGACAGATTATAGCGCATCGCAATTCCGGCAATTTCGGCAGCGCCGGTGAAGTCATCTGCCAATACGAGTATCATTTTACTTGGTGCTCATTTTTTATGCTTTCGATTTCCAGCCAATCTCGCTGCATATTCAATTGCATGGATCAACGCTTCGGGGCTGGCGATCCCCTTGCCTGCAATTTCGAACGCAGTGCCATGATCCACCGACGTTCGAATAATAGGCAATCCCAGCGTGATATTCACGCCTTTCACACTCTCCATCTGGCGCTTTTTATTATTCCAGGAAAATCC
>WJJN01000016.1 GCA_014729735.1 Candidatus Zhuqueibacterota bacterium | reverse complement strand
TGGAGGTCGGCATTGCTTTCAATAACATCGTTCGCCTGTTTTTTAATGTTATTTCTGCGCATAAGCCTGCCTAAGATTGGCGGTGAGTATTTCAATGAATTTAAAGAGCCAGCATACGATTCAATGCTATTTTCGCGTCATGTTTGATCGCGTCAGATACCTCTACCACATTCAATGTTCCCAAATTATCCAGCGTCCAGCAAAGATTGTTCAGATTAATTTTAAACATATTGGGACAAAACGAACGCACGAGCGGAATTATTTTTTTATCAGGATACATTTGATTCAGCCTGTTGACGAGATTAGTCTCGGTACCAATTGCAATCGTGCTTCCGGCAGGTGCATTCTCAACATATTGAATGATCTGCCCGGTTGAACCACTGGCATCGCTGGCATCCACGACTTCCTTGCTGCTTTCCGGATGCACGATAATTTTGACATCCGGAAATTGAGAACGAGTTTTCTGCACATGTTCGGGCGTGAACGCAGTATGCACATGACAATATCCGTTCCACAAAATTACTTTTGCTCCATCAATTTCTTCGTCTGATAAATTGTCCTCATTCCAAAGCAAAATCTGTTTAGAGGAAATTCCCATCGCCGATGCAGTATTTCTGCCCAAATGCTGATCCGGGAAAAAGAATATTTTATCAAACCGCTCAAGCGCCCATTTAACTACTTTAGCGGCATTGGAAGACGTACAGGTAATGCCTTCATGGCGACCGCAAAATGCTTTTAATTCGGCATCAGAATTGATATATGTAATCGGGATGATCTTTTGATCCTTGCAGATATCGGTAATCTTCTGCCAGGCATATTCAACTCCTTCTATATTTGCAAAATCAGCCAGGGGACAGCCTGCAAGCGGATCCGGGATTTGCACAATCTGATTTTCTTCAGATAGAATATCCGCGCTTTCAGCCATAAATTGCACGCCACAAAATACGATAAAATCAGCTTTTCGTTGTCTGGCAGCTTTTTGGCATAATTCAAGAGAATCGCCTGTTAAATCGGCAAGCTCGATTACCGAATCCCGTTGATAATGGTGTCCCAAAATGACCAACCGCGAACTGTATTGTTCTTTTTTTTCAATAATCCGATTCTTCAATTCAAAATCATCGATCATGCGATATTCATCAGGCAGAATCGGATTCATTTTCTTCTTCATCATTCTTCTTCAGAGCAAATTTACAAACTAATATACTAATCTCATATAAAAATAATAGCGGACCTGCTAAAAATAGCTGTGTTACGATATCGGGCGGAGTTAGAATCGCAGCTAAAATGAATGTCAGCACAATACCATATCGCCTATTCTTGCGCATGAATTCCGGAGTCAGCATTCCCATTTTTGTAAGAAAGAAAGAAAGCAACGGTAATTCAAATACGATCCCAAACACCAGTACCAGCATTGTTACGAATTTCAGATACTCACGGATGGTGATGCTCGCGTCCAGACTTTCACCGCCCCAGCCTAAGAGGAAATTGAGCCCGAACGGAATAATCACAAAATAACAAAAAGCAGCTCCGGTCACAAAAAAGAATGTCGAAAACAATACGACCAGTGGGACATATTTTCGCTCTTTTTCAAGAAGTCCCGGCACGACGAATTGCCACAACTGATAAAATAAATAGGGCAACGCGACAAAGATACCGGCAAATAAAGCTAATTTCAAATGGACAACAAAGGCTTCCGTGGGAGCCAGGAATATCAATTTCTGTTCGGTGGGAAAAGGACGCGTGAGAAATGCCATAATTTCTTTGGAAAAAAAATAGCAGCCCAATGTCGCCACAAAAATAGCGACGATACTCCTTATTAACCGCGATCTCAATTCATCAAGATGATCCAGGAACGGCATGACTTTTTCATTCTTGTCATCCTTTTCCTGATCCTCTTCTGTTTGAGATTGCGTTTCTTCATTTGGTTCATCCGGAGACTGTTGTTTCTTTTCTTCCTCCGGATCACCCTGATGCTGTTGTTTTTCTTCAGACATATTTAACCAATTTTTAATCCTGAAAATCCCAGAAATGCGATGGACATCAATCCAGCCATTATAAATGCAATGGGTATACCGCGCATCGCATTCGGGATCGGAGCCAATTCAAGCCGCTCCCGGATTCCTGCCATTAAGAGTAATGCCAGCGTAAATCCGATTCCCGCAGCAAATCCATGGACAATACTTTCGATAAAGCTGTAAGCATTATCAAGGTTTAAGAGTGTGACGCCCAAAATCGCGCAATTCGTCGTGATCAAAGGCAGATAAATGCCCAGCGATCTATACAATGCCGGACTCATTTTCTGAATTACCATTTCTACAAACTGAACCAGTGATGCAATTACCAGAATAAACGCGATTGTTTTCAAATATAATAAATCCGGCGGTTCTTTTGCATTAAAAATTATGTAAAAAATATTAGACGAGGTTGGTCGCAGCAGAAATGTATCGATAAGCCATGTTGCCATGGAAGCGAGCGTCATCACAAACACAACTGCGAATCCCATTCCCACGGCTGAATCCAGATTTTTGGAAACCCCGATATACGGACAAATACCCAAGAATCGTGTTAAAACGAAATTATTTATAAATATCGCTGAAATTGCAATGATCATTAAATTTTGAAATTCCATGTGATCCTCCAAATGTACTCGGTCTGAAATATTTTCCCATTGACTGCTATTTTTTCATTCTGGAATCAATCCAGTTGAACAGTCCCAGGAATAATCCCAATGTCAAAAATGCCCCCGGAGGCAAGATGAATAGCAGCACGGGTTCAAAATTCGCTCCCATGATTGGAATTCCCCATAACTTGCCGTCGCCCAGCAGTTCTCGAACAACGCCGACCACTGTCAGTGCAAGAGTAAAACCAATGCCCATTCCCAATCCGTCGAACAAGGAATATAGTACGTTATTTTTTCCTGCAAATGCTTCCGCCCGTCCTAAAATGACACAATTCACGACTATCAACGGCACGAAGATTCCCAGCGACTTATGAAGATCGGGTGCGAATCCTGCCATTGCCAGATCGACAATGGTCACGAAAGTCGCGATTACGACAATATAGATCGGAATTCGAATCTTCTTCGGAACGCCTTTCCGAATGAGCGAGACGATAAAATTGGAACACAGGAGAACAAATGTCGCAGCGGCTCCCATTCCGACAGCATTTTGAACGGAATTCGATACCGCAAGTGCAGGACATAAGCCAAGAGCCAAGCGAAATACCGGATTTTCATCATAAAATCCTTTGAAAAATTCTTTGAATAATGACATGTATCTCCACCTCTTAGTTATTTATCCGCCGAGAAAGGCGGATATCATTTAATTATTGAATCCACCCAATTCATTTTCGAGCTCTTTCAAACCTTCTCGAATAGAGCTTGTAACAGCCCGTGATGAAATAGTCGCACCTGTGATGGAATTAATATCACCGCCATCTTTGTCGAGCTTTAGCTCTTCCCATGTTCTATCCATGAACTGCTGCTGAAACCACGGTTTTTCTTCGCCGTATGTCACTTCCTCGATTTTGGTGCCCAGACCAGGAGTTTCAACCTGATGTAAAATCGACGTTCCGGTAATAGCACCCGTCGTATCGATGCCAACCATTGTTTCGATCTCGCTAGAGTAACCCTTACCTTTAGCAACAAATGCATACCCCACCAGCCCGGTAGTATCCGGCGATTCATAGCCTTTATAATATTTTTGTCCATTGGTTTCCACGGGGATGATTGCATCACTATCAGCCGTCGGCAATGCTTTAAGCAAAGCTCTTTCCAGCGCTAATCTTTTTTGCAGTTCAATTTTAGGTTTTGTTATCGAATTTACCATTGATAACGCGCCGCCGGCAATGGCAGTAATGAGCATTAAAATTCCGCCTAATTTTAAGATTTCTTTCATTTCTGCTTTACCTCTCCGAATATTTTCGGTTTTGTGTATCGATCAATTAAAGGAACCGTTAAATTCATCAACAGAATCGAATAGGAAACTCCTTCCGGGTATCCGCCAACAAGTCGAATGACGACTGTTAAAATACCACACCCAATACCGAAGTATATGCGACCTTTGTAGGTCACTGGCGACGTGACCATATCTGTAGCCATATAGAACGCTCCCAGCATGAGTCCGCCGGATAGTACATGAAAGATCGGATCACCGGAGAAAAGACCTTCTGTACCACCGAAAATCCATGTGAGCAGCGCGACTGTAACTATGTAGCTAAGTGGAATTTTCAAACTGATATAGCGTTTGTAAATCAGATATACTGCTCCGATCAACAGAAGAAGCACGGAAGTTTCGCCAAGGCAGCCGCCTATTTTGCCCGTAAACAGATTCCAGTACGAATCCGAAAGTTGACTCATGGCATTATAGGCTTCCTGGACATTTTCAGCAGGCAACGTTGCCTGATTCGCGATTGCATCTTTTGCCTGGCGATACACATTCAACGGAGTTGCGTTCGTTATTGCATCGATTCCCGAAAGCGTTCCTCCGGTCGGAGCAGTCTTGAAAATGGTCATGTGAGTGGGCCAGGACGCCAGCAAAAATGCTCTGCCCAATAGTGCCGGATTCATGGGATTGTAGCCCAGTCCGCCGAAAGGAATTTTGCCGACAGCTATAGCGAACATCGAGCCTACTGCCGGGATCCATAGTGGCACTTCCGCGGGTACATTAAATGCCAGCAAAACTCCGGTCAGGATGGCGCTGCCGTCTGTGATTGTAATCGGTTTTTTCATCAGTTTTTGGATAACACCCTCGGTGGCAACTGCTGATAACACGCCAACGAGTACTACCCAGAGTGACTGGATTCCGAAAAAATAGATAGCACCGATGAATGCAGGGACAAGCGACAGAGTTACACCATACATTATTTTCGGAATCGATTCCTTGTCAGTAATATGAGGAGAAGAGGATACAAAAAGTTTATTTTCCATTTATCATAGTCCTCAAGGATTTTTTTTCGATTGAGAATTCGTCTTCATTGATTTCTATGCTGCAGATTTCAGTTTTTTATTAACTTCCAACTTACCGAACTTGAACAAATGAACGTGTCTGATTTTGGAAGGACAGACATAGGAACAGCAACCGCATTCGATGCAGTCCAATACACCGTTTTTATGCGCATCATCGAATCGCTTGTGTTCGACCAACGCTGCCAGATAATTCGGCATCAAGCTCATCGGGCAGGAATCGACACAACGGGCACAACCGATACAGGGCTGAGGCGCCGGCAGTTTCGACTGTTTTTCACTTAATACAACAATTCCCGATGTTCCCTTGATTACCGGAACATCCATTGCAAATTGAGCGATTCCCATCATTGGACCACCATTGATGATCTTTAATGCATCATCTTTTAATCCGCCGCAGAACTCGATCAATTCACCAAATGTCGTTCCCACTCGAACCAATACGTTTTTAGTTTCCTGAATTCCTTCGCCGGTGACTGATACGACCCTTTCATAGAACGGCTTATTTGAAGAGACAGCTTCATAAACTGCTTTTGCGGTTCCCACGTTTTGAACGAGGCAGCCGACGTCCATTGGCAGCCCGCCTGCGGGCACATCGCGATTCGTGATCGCTTTGATCAACTGCTTCTCCGCACCCTGCGGATATTTTACATTGAGTCCGATCACCTGAAAATTGTTGCCAGCTTCTTTGGCTAATTTTTGAAAGATTCTGATTGCCTCGGGCTTATTGTTCTCGATTCCGATATACGCATCGTGGCAATCCAAAATTTTCATAAAAATCTTCATTCCCTCGATGATTTCATTCGGGTGTTCAAGCATTAGCCTGGCATCTGAGGTCAGGTATGGCTCGCATTCGGCGCCGTTCAAGATCAGTTTATCGATGGGCTTTCCAGCCGGTGGCGATAATTTCACATGAGTCGGGAAAGCAGCACCACCCATTCCGGCAATGCCAGCCTGCTTGATCCTGTCTCTCATCTCTTCCACCGACTGCTGCATGTAATCCGGAATTTGTTTGATGTCAGGCAGCATATCATCATTGCCATCGCCTTCGATCACGATGGACAGGACTTTGCCTCCAACCGGATGCGCCATTTTATCGATAGATTTTACAGTACCCGAAATCGAAGCATGACTCGGCACCGAAACAAACGCTTTTGGCTCGGCGATTTTCTGTCCTACCTTGACTGATTCACCCACTTCTACGCAGGGTTCTGCCGGTGCGCCAATATGCTGTATCACCGGAATGATAACCATCGAAGGAGGAGGCATTTTTTCAATCGGCTTGTTCTCTGAAAGCTCCTTCTTTTCAGGCGGATGAACCCCTCCTCTAAAAGACAATTTTTTAAACACTCTTTTACCTCGCTAATTTTTGTTAAAAAAAAAGCAGGCAGTTACTCGAGAATCAAGCCTATGAAAGTAACCAGCCTGCAATTTATGTGTAAACATTGTATTCAACCTGAGTAACAAACCTTTTCTATGGGGAACGTGCTATTTTTCAGACTATAATTCCTGTAATTCCGAGATAAATTCTTCCTTATCCTGAAATTTTCGATAAACAGATGCAAAGCGAACATAAGCTACCTGATCCAGATTTTTGAGATGATACATCACCAGACGTCCGATTTCCTGAGAATTCACTTCATCGGTGACTTTCTCCCGCAACTCATATTCGACCTTTGACGCAATATCTTCAATCTTTTGTACGCTAATCGGTCTTTTGCTGCACGCTAATTGAATTCCTTGTCTTAATTTTTCACGATTAAAAGGCTCCCTCCTTTGATCGGCTTTAACAACAATCAAAGGTGTTTCCTCAACCATTTCTTTTGTGGTAAATCTTCTTTTGCAGGAGATACACTCTCTGCGACGCCTTATAGCTCTTCCGTTATTTTTTGATCTCGAATCGATAACTTTGCTGTCTTCAAAATGACAATATGGACATCTCATAAAAACCCCTGTTATTTTCAATACTGTGAATTACTTCAGTGCCGGATAAAGGGGAAACTGTTGACAGAGATCGTAAACTTCGGAACGTACTTGCTCAATTATCGTTTCATTATCTGGATCATTTAGCACTTTATTAATGAAGCCCGCAATTTCCTTCATTTGATCCTCCCCCATTCCTCGTGTCGTGAGTGCCGGGGTTCCGATGCGAATTCCACTCGTGATAAACGGACTTTGATCATCGAACGGGACCATATTTTTATTTACAGTGATCCCCGCTCTTTCTAAAACATTTTCGGCTTTTTTGCCTGTCAATTCTTTATTGCGTAGATCAATCAACATCAAATGCATATCCGTGCCTTTTGAGACGATTTGAAAATCCCTTTCCATCAATTCCTGTGCAAGCCGCTTTGCATTGTTGATCACGTTTTGCGAATATACTTTGAACTCCGGCTCCAGTGCTTCCTTGAATGCCACTGCTTTTGCGGCAATCACGTGCATTAACGGACCACCTTGAAATCCCGGGAAAACATTGGAATCAATGATCTGGGATATTTTCTTGATTTTGCCTTTTGGCGTTTTCTGTCCCATATCATTTTCCATGTCCTTTCCAACGAGAATCATTCCGCCTCTGGGACCGCGCAGAGTTTTGTGCGTTGTGGTCGTTACAACGTGACAATGAGGCAGCGGTGAATCGAGCAAGCCGGCGGCGATCAATCCTGCCGGATGCGCAATATCTGCAAGCAGAATGGCGCCCACCTTGTCGGCAATCTCGCGAAATGCTTTATAATCGATTTCACGGCTGTATGCACTGGCTCCGGTAACGATGATTCGCGGTTTTTCCTTGACAGCCAGATCCTCCACCTCGTTCATATCGATATAGCCGGTCTGCCGGCTAACACCGTACGAAATGATATTGAAGAACCGCCCGGAAAAATTTACCGGGCTACCATGGGTTAGATGTCCGCCATGATCGAGGTTCATGCCCATAATCGTGTCGCCGAATTTGGCAAAACTAAAATACGCCTCCATATTCGCCTGTGAGCCCGAATGTGGCTGGACATTGGCATGATCTGCGGCGAACAACTGTTTTGCACGCTCCCTGGCTAAATCTTCGGCAACATCTACGAAAACACAGCCGCCGTAATAGCGCTTGCCCGGGTAACCCTCGGCGTACTTGTTGGTCATTACCTGCCCCATCGCCTCGAGCACAGCCACGCTGACAAAATTCTCAGAAGCGATCAGCTCGAGCTTATCGCTCTGGCGCAATATTTCATCATTAATTGATTGATATACTTCAGGATCGATTTGTTTTAGATTTTCCACTTTTTCACCAGGATTATAATTTGCCTGCATTGAGCAACTTGTGGCTCAATGCAGGATTGGAACTGTTAATTTATGTAAAAATCATTTCTTCTCAAAAAAGAAAATGTGGAAAATTACAAAGCATCGGCAATCCATTTGTAGCAATCTTCTTGGATTCTGTATTTCCCGTTAGGAGTTCTGCGATCCTTGTTGAAAAATTCATCCTCTTTTTTCGGCAGGAAATCTTTTAAATAGCTTTTTTGCCGTTCGGCTTCATTCGCGAATTGTAAGTCCCGAGTAGCCAGTTCGTATTGCCGCACTGCTTCTTTATAAACGAGCTTGTCATCAAACTTAGGTGATTTTTTGTTTGTCTTTCGCATGCAATCATCAACAGCAGCTTCGTAAATTTGACCCAAAACAAGATAAGACCTGCCGTAACGATTGTCAATTTTCATTGCTCGGTAAACGTAATTACGGGCGGTGGGATAATTACCGAGCTCTTTGTAGGAATTGGCAATATCGACGTAAACTTTTTTATTTTGTGGTCGTGCTTCGACGACTTCTTTAAAGGTGTTTAATGCCTTGCGATAGTTCCCTTTATTGAAATAGGCTTCGCCCAGCATCTCCTTAGCGAACACATCCTCAGGATTTTTCTGGAGGTACTGATTTAATTTTTCAATCGATTTGGTGTAGTCGCCCTGATCGAAATATGATTTTCCGATATCGAACATTAATTGTGTATTATCCGGGTCCAGTTCCAGCGCCTTTTCGAGAGCCTGTATTGCCGCGTCGGAATCTCCGGTTCCCTTCAATAATTGACCGAGCGTTTGCTGGGCATCCTGATCAGAAGGATCAATTTCGATTATTTTCTGATACGCTATAATGGCATCATCTATTTGATCGTTTCGCAGGTACAAATTCGCCAGCCTTTTCCAATCGCTTGCATCATTCCCGTCCAATTCCACGACTTTCTCGTATTGGGTAATTGCTTCACCAATCAATTCCTTTTTCTCCAGGATATAGGCAAGGTTTCTGCGCAAACCGACATTATCCGGGTATTTTTCTATACCCATTTCCAGCACTAATTGTGCGGAATCCGGTTTGCCCAACTCAAAATAGGACGTCGACAAATATCCGAATACGTCCTTGAAACGATCGATGGTATCTAACTTGATAACACGCCAGAAAGGCTTGAGGGCTCGATTGTAAATTTTGGGTTTATAATATTCATAGCCCGTGCTCCAGGCTTTGTTAAGTTCGTAGATATACGCTTTTTGAAGTGAATCCTGAATCGCTTTTTGTCTTTCAGGACTGATCTCGGTTTGTTGTGCCGTGGGCGCACATCCTGTGAGATAAATCAAGCCAGCCGTTATCAACATCAAGGAAATAACAGTGAACGTCTTCCAGAACAACAAGTGCTTACTATTGGTTCTCATTCTCCCTCTCCTTAAAAGGTTCGAATACAATGTAGATAGATTTTTTTAAAGAATATTCAGTTTAAAAAAAATTTAGCTAAAAATCAAGTAAAAATTTATAAAAGTTATCATTAACGGGGTCGAACAAACCATTTTTCACCACCGGTTATCGTCAGAAAAAATCTCAAAACCGATTCTTCTACAGAGTGGGATTCGAGACTTCCACGTTTCCCATAGCCGATCCCGAAATCGATTCGTCCGTAACCACCGTAAAAAGGAATTCCCATGCCGGCAGTTCCGAGATATTCGGACACGGCAGTTCCATTATCCTTTATTCCCAGATTTGCGTAATGAAATCCGATGCGATAATTAATCTTCTTATAAAAACTTGTGAATGCTTTTTTCGTTGGCAGAAATTCGATTCCTGCGGAAATATGGTGATTATCAGTGTAATTAGACTCATTTTCAGAAACCAATTCAACATTTGACCATCGCTGCGTATAATAATCCAATGAATAGCGAATTTTCTCATTCATATTATATGAAGCCCCGATCCCCAATCCGGCAGGAATTTTCAAACCCACATCCACTTTTTCTGATGATTCGCCAAAAACATATCTTATTAATCTGTCGCCATTCAAATCAAACGGTTGTGAATATACCAACCCCAAATGGAATCCCTTCATCACTCTCACCATCATTCCGGCGGTAAAATTCGGTGCCCAGACTTTTGAAACGAGGCGGTCGGATGTGTCAATCAGCAGATCCGATACAAAATTCACGCGCCAGTTCTGCTCTATTTTTCCGAAATTATAATTCAGATAAGCACCAAGATAGACTCTGTTTTTAATCCCGGTTGCCAGCCCTAAATTGATGCGGCTCAAACCGCCTTTATTGATTATCTGTTTGGTGTATTGATTTCCGGTGGAAAGCTCACCTTCGGTTTCTGCCTTATAATCATTTCTTAGAATTGGCTTGATGCCGACGGAGATCACAAATTTATTCACAGCCAGCGGAATCGCCAGGCGTACACCATGAACATTCGAATAATGAGAAACTCCTTCGAATGCCTGATATTGCGATTGAATGGTTTCATGATAAAAATCAGCAGAGATGTGCGTGATGTCAGCGAAAATAAGACCTGCGGGATTGAATGTATTCACCGAATTCATATCCGGGACCGCAATAATTGTCCCGCCACGACCAAATGCATCTGCTTGTGTGAAATACGATTGGCTGCCCAGTCCGTTTATATAATATTTAGATCCTGCAAAAAGGTAGCCGTAGCCAGCGACCAGACATATAATAATGAAAAAAATTATTCTTAATCTGAAATGTTGCATCTTATACCTCACATATCATTGTATATTTAGTCGAGAGTTGGCGGAGTCGAGTAAACGATTTTCATCCGAGGGGTGCGTATCGAATCTGCTGTGGAAGGATAGATCGCAACCCGGTCCAGATTACTTTTTTCAATAACGGATTTTACCAATATGCTGTAATTTGGAAACGAATCGTTCTTGAACGTCCACCAGCGTACAATTTCAGTGACATTGAACCGTGCCGTATCTGCTGAAACAGTAGCACCTGCGGAAAAAGTCTCTGCCGAATCACTTACCTGCAGACTAACCAGCCCGCTGGCATCACTCATCGATAACTCTGGGTTTGCGATTAAATACAAGTCCGCCTTGTTGATACTGACATTTTTCTCTATCAGACTATCAATATTAAAATAAAGCCGGCTGTGAAATCCAATTCCTGCGCCAACATAAAGCAAGCTCGTATCGAGAACCGAATCGGTGAAATCTTCGATAATAAACATGTCATCGCCCGGAAATGCATTGTATATTAACAATGTATCCGGATCGCTATCCGGGCTGTATTCGATTTGCAGGCGAGGTGCGTTACCGCTTGATGACGATTCATTGGAATGAAAATCTTTTATAAATTCTGCATTTTCAATATCGATCCACACGCCGTTATTTTCATCAGCCGTGGTCGTATCAATCCATTTATCAATGATTTGCGTATCGAAATCAAAAACTGTGGTATCGGAGACTTCCGGGTTGATCATCGCCGACGCCAGCAAAACCCCGGGATCCACTTTGCCCTGATCCCAGGTAAGGGTATCTTCTTCTTCCCAGAAACGGGTATATTCGTATATTCTCGCCTCGAACGGCGGAGCAAGCGTATCACCGACTACTCTCTGTCCGGTTAAATACAACTGTGCTGTTTTGATCTCGCCCACATTGGTCGGAAGACTTGTAAACTTCAACAGGATTCTTGCAGTGTATTGATTTTCATATTTACCCAGCAATAGCCGCGGGCTGAAACCGGTATTCATGGTTATTTTTTCATAACTATCGACTCCGGGCTGTTGATGTATCGAGATTTCTTTGACATTGTTTCCCTGACTTGCGTCCAGGGGATGGTATTTCTCTTCAGCGCAATCGATCAATATCAAAAAAGAGAAAAGGACAACCAATAATCGTTTCATGAACAATCCCTCAAATTTCAATTCGCATTTTACTATCCAATGACGAGCGCTCCCTTTTTCACGACTTTATCGACGTGATTCACCCCAAAATGATATGGCAGATAATTGATATTAGGTATATTCAAAATGACGAAATCAGCATCTTTACCGACTTCGAGACTGCCGATAGATTGATCCCTGTTGATTGCCCGGGCGGCATTTAAAGTTGCAGCGATGAGAGCCTCGTGCGGCAGCAATTTCATATAGATACAAGCAATTGTCAAAATGATCGGCATGGATTGGGTCATACAACTGCCCGGATTAAAATCCGTGGCAAGTGCGACCGGCAATCCCAGTTCGATCATTTCCCGAGCCGGAGCGTAACGGCTCAACCCGAGATAAAAAACTGCTCCCGGCAATAATACAGGTATAACGCCATGTTGTTTTAATAGTTCCATCGCACTGCGGGACGCGTGATCGAGATGATCGGCTGAGATCGCTCCCAGTTCCGCCGCAAGTTCGCTCCCGCCGCCAGCGGTCAATTGATCCGCATGGATCTTCAACTCCAGTCCGGCGTCCTTTGCTGCCGTTAAAATTTCGCGGGATTCATCCACTGTGAACACATGCTCTTCGCAGAACACATCACAAAATTCCGCCAGCTTTTCCTCCGTGACCTGCGGTATCATCTCATTAATAAGCAGGTCGATGTACTGACGACGATTATTCCGATATTCATCGGGAATTTCATGCGCACCTAAAAACGTTGGGATGATTTCGATGGGGTGTATCTGATTTAATTTTTTAAGGACCCGCAGCGATTTCAATTCATCTTCGAATGTCAAGCCGTAGCCGCTTTTGGCTTCGATAGTGGTAGTACCGCTTTTTAAGAAATGATTTAGATGCGGCAGCGATGCTTCGATGAGCTGCTCTTCCGAAGCTTTCCTGAGCTGGCGCACACTGTAACGTATACCGCCACCGGCTTCGGCAATTTCACGGTAGCTCTTGCCCTCAATTCTCATCACGAACTCGTTCTCACGAGTGCCCCAGAAAACGGGGTGCGTGTGAGGATCGACAAACGCGGGAGCAATCAGTTTATTGGATACATCGATTACATTAGCATCCGGAATCAGCTCGATTTCCTGCTGCAACTTTTCCGTGGGACCTACCGCTGTAATCTTCCCCTGAAAACACCCAATCCCCGCATTCTCGATAATTTGAAGTTCACCAATACCACCGGTCTGCGCCACCGGAGAGATCAGTTGTCGCGCATTTTTAAAAAACAGATCAACCTTCATATAAGATCAACCAATTCGTTTTCAAATCTCAAAATTGTTGTTAATCATTATTTTAACAACCAATATACGAAATAAATTTTAAATAACAAATAAAAAATTGAAAAAGTTGATAATTTGGGGAATGCTGGGCGGGAATTTGTGGAGCCAAAATCGCTCTCGTGCATACGCTTCGCGTTGGCACGCATTTATGGGGTTGTATCAAAAGTCAATTGTCATGTCATTCCGGCTGGAGCAAAGCGGAATGCCGGAATCTCGTAAGTTACGTTTAATCAGGAGATTCCGGGACAATCCCGGAATAACACTAAATGAGAAAATAATACTTTTGATACAGCTCCTTTTAATCGCCACAGTTTTAACTCGTGTTTTCTAACTTTCTACGGAAAAATAATTGAAGGAATCACTTCGAAAATAAAGGGCAGTGTGAAAAAATTCACATTTTAAAAGAGTGGCTATTCAACTGCTGTAATAGCTTTGCCCCCTTTCAATCGGCGTATCCGAAAGACAACCATACGTTGAATCAATAAACTCCCGCCACTCTGAATTTCGATCGGCTGGTTC
>WJJN01000197.1 GCA_014729735.1 Candidatus Zhuqueibacterota bacterium | reverse complement strand
TCATAAGTTACATTTAATCAGGAGATTCCAGGACAAGCCCTTGCGGAACGGTGAAATCCATAAAGGGATTTCACTCCGGAACTATCCGCCGATTACATCCAACTCCAGCCGCACCTCAGCCCAAACTTTCCCGCTCACAATTAACTCCCTCGCTTTTTCGATGTCCGGTTTCATGTAGCGGTCTGTGGTAAGATGCGGAACATGAGCACGCACCAGTTGGTGCACTTTTTCCAGCGGCGTGCTGGATTTCAGCGGCTCCTTTAAGTCGATTGCCTGGCAGGCGCAGAGCAGTTCGATCCCCAGAATATACTCCGTGTTTTCCACGACCTCCAGCGCTTTGAGCGCGGCGTGGCAGCTCATGCTCACGTAATCTTCCTTATTGGCAGAAGTCGGGATGGAATCCACAGACGCCGGATGCGCGAGCACTTTATTTTCAGAGGCGAGACTGGCAGCCGTCACCTGGGCGATCATGAAGCCGGAATTCAATCCGCCTTCTTCGGTGAGAAATCCCGCCATTTCGCTGGTGTTCGGATCGAGCATGTATTCGATGCGCCGTTCGGAAATATTTGCAAGATAAGTCGTGGTTATCGCCAGCATATCACTGACCATGGATAGCGGCTGCCCATGAAAATTCCCACCGGAAAGCACGTCTTCCTGCTCGTAAAAAATCAGCGGATTATCGGTGCAGCTATTGATTTCGATGGCTAACATCGATCGAATAAATGACAGCGCATCCCGTACAGCGCCGTGAACCTGTGGCATGCAGCGCAGGCTATACGCATCCTGCACTCTATGGCAATCTTCATGCGAGCTGCGAATTTCGCTATCCTTCAATAGCTCTGTCAGCGCCCTGCCGACCTGAATTTGTCCCGGCAGCCCGCGGGCGCGCTGAATCCTATCGTCGAACGCGGAGGGCGTCCCTTTCAAGCCTTCAGTGGTCAATGCGCCGATCACGTCCGCCGTTCGAGCCAGATTTCGCAGCCGCCGGTGTGCAAGTCCTGCAATTGCTGCAGTCACCTGCAAACCGTTGAGCATTGCCAGTCCTTCCTTTGCCTTTAGCACCAACGGCTTGATGCCTGCCATTTTCATTGCGTCAGCGCCGGGCATACGTTCGTCTCGATAAAATGCCTCCCCCATTCCGAGCAGCACCAGCGTGTAATGCGCAAGCGGCGCCAGATCCCCGGAAGCGCCGACCGAGCCTTTTGCCGGAATCACAGGAATGATGCCGGCGTGATACATCTCGATCAATTTTTCCACCAGGCACAGCCGGACGCCGGAAAATCCCTTTGCCAGCGAATTGATTTTCAGGATCGAGATAGCGCGCACGATTTCTTCAGATAGCGGCTCGCCGACGCCGGTGGCATGGCTAACCACAAGATTGTACTGCAATTCTTCGATCTTGTCTTCTGGAATCAGAATCTCACTGAATTTCCCGAAGCCGGTATTCACGCCGTAAACAGTGCGTTTCTCCTGAATGATTTTCTCGATCGTCGTCCTGCCTTTTTCGATATTTTCAACGGCTCGCGGGTGCAATTTTATTTTTTCCTGCTGCTGCACTATTCTAAAAAACTCATCAAGCGTCAGATTTTCGCCATCCAATTCGTAAAATGACATTTAGCTCTCCTTATTGTAATTTTCACAGATTTCCGGGGTCGCAAGGATTTTGGAAATCTTCTGGATATGCTTAAAATACTTATTTTAAAAATAATAATCAACATTA
The DNA here is from genome assembly GCA_014729735.1 of Candidatus Zhuqueibacterota bacterium. Classification (GTDB taxonomy): domain Bacteria; phylum Zhuqueibacterota; class Zhuqueibacteria; order Thermofontimicrobiales; family Thiofontviventaceae; genus Mariaggregatimicrobium. The sequence continues at coordinate 7,958 of WJJN01000197.1, read as the reverse complement.
ATTCTTGACATCCATTAATTAATTATTTATATTAATCCTTAAAATAAACAGGATTTCCGGAATGATCAATTTCAAAAATTTTCTGTCACTGAAAGATGATAATTTGATCGACGGTCGAATCGGACTGTTATGCAATCAGGTTTCGTTTGATCCCGAAACGCGCAAATACCTGTTTCAACTCCTCGCCGAACGCAGTAATCTGAAACGAATCTTCCTGCCGGAGCACGGTATGTTTGCCGAATTGCAGGATATGATTCCCCTTGATTCCACACATCTTTATGATTATCTCAAATTAGACACAGAAATCATTTCTCTGTATGGAGAATCTGAGAGTACGTTGACAGTGCAACCGGAGCATCTCGCTGATCTGGACGCGCTCGTTATCGACATTCAGGACGTCGGCAGCCGTTATTATACTTTTGCCACAACAGTAAGTTATATTTTCGATGTTCTGGCAAAATCAGATCATCGCCTCGAAATTTACATTCTCGACCGTCTCAATCCCTGCGGCAGGCAGGTGGAAGGCACGATTCTCACAGAAGAATATAGCTCGTTCGTCGGCAGACCGGGACTGCCGCACAAGCATGGTCTGACTATCGGCGAGTTATGCCGGTTTTACGAATCGCAGCTTGGCGCTGATTTGCATCTGCACATCATTCCGCTGTTTTCTGATTTCATCGACCGGGTGCGGCAGTTTTCACCAGTTACAACCTGGAGCATTCCCCCATCGCCGAATATGCCGGGACCGGTGACGCCGCTTGTATACACGGGACAATGCCTGCTCGAAGGAACCAACGTGAGCGAAGGACGGGGCACGACGCGTCCGTTCGAGATTTTCGGCGCGCCGTTTATGGACTGGATCTTCGAACGAAGCGATTATCCCAAACAACCAGGCGCTTTCCTCCGTCCGCTACGCTTTATTCCGACATTTCAAAAACACGCCGGAAAAATCTGCAGTGGTTTCCAACTGCACCTGACAGGCGAGCCTTATCATTCGCTGGCTCATTCATTGAAAATTATTCGTTATTTGAAAGAAAACAGCGGCGAGGCATTCCAATGGCGAAGGGAGGTCTATGAATTCCGCGATGATAGGCTCGCAATCGAATTATTAGCCGGTTCGAAGATTTTACTTGATTATCTCAATGGGAGATACGATTTTCCCATTGTACAGCAGGCATTTGATGAAGATGAAGAAAAGTGGATTGATCAAATCGAATCGCATTTAATATATCCTGAAAAATTATATCGCGTCACACAATCATGAAAGGCATCAAATGATTTTCGCAATGCAGGATGTGCCCGACAATCTTAAGTTAAAAATGATCGAACTCATGCCAATACTGATTCCGCTACTCATCGGTTTTTTTCTGGGAATTGGCGTTTCTTATTTATTAAGATTGATACAGGCGAAAACAGCACGCGATCTGGCAGAGGAGCTTTTCCGTGAAAGCGAATCGCAGCGCAAGGAATCGATGAACGCGGTATTGGAACATCTCAAAGCAAGCTTCGGAAATTTGTCGCTGAGCGCGCTTTCGAAATCAACCCGGGAATTTATGAAATTGGCACAATTAAAGCTCGAATCGGAACGGGAGATCAGCTCAAAAGAGCTGGGTGCGAAAAAAGAGCTGATCGATCAGCAATTGAACCGCATGACAAAAGAGCTGGAAAATGTATCCACATTAATGAAGACACTGGAGACAGATCGTGTCAAGAAATTCGGCGAATTATCGAATCAGTTAAAAACTGCTTCGGAGCAGACGAATGCGCTGATGCAGACCACGAACACCCTCAAAGAGGCGCTCGCAAGCGCGAAAATCCGCGGGCAATGGGGCGAGCGCATGGCGGAAGATGTGCTGCGATTTGCAGGACTTATCGAGAGTATCAATTACATTAAGCAGAAAAGCAGTGCCGGATCCTCCAGCCGACCGGATTTTACATTTTTGCTGCCCCGAAATCTGAAAGTCAACATGGACGTGAAATTCCCGCTTGATAATTACATGCGCTACCTCGAAGCGGATTATGAGCAGGAGAAACAGAAGTTCAGGAATCTATTTTTAAGAGATGTGAAATCCCGGATCAACGAAGTGACTTCCCGGGATTACATTAATCCGCTGGACAATACTGTGGATTATGTGCTGCTCTTCATTCCGAACGAGCAGATTTACGCGTTCATTCACGAACAGGACAGCGGTATTCTGGACGAAGGGATCAAGAAAAAGGTGGTTATCTGCTCGCCGATCACGCTGTATGCCGTGCTCGCAGTGATCCGGCAGGCGGTGGATAATTTTGCGCTGGAACAGACCTCCACCGAAATTTTATCGCTCATGGGCGCATTTAAAAAGCAATGGCATGAATTCATCCAGAAACTGGAGCTGTTGGGCAAACGGATCTGGGATACGCAGAAAGAGTACGAATCACTGGTCACTACCCGCAAACGGCAGCTAGAGCGCCCGTTGAACAAGATCGAGGAATTGCGAACGCAGCGGCATATTCAGACAAATCTGCTGGATCAGGAAAATATCAATATTGATTTTGAAGATGAAGATGACGATAAAATTCCAAATCACAAAAAACAAAATAACAAATAATTGCCAATTTTCAATTATCAAACTCGCTGTTTTTTGGGGGAATTCTAATTTTTTATTTTATGCTTTAGTCGTACAATGCCTTAAATTTGACGAATGCAGTATTTGAAAATTGGCTAAATTAGTTTTTGAACGAAAACTCAATAAATTGTCATTCTGAGGAGCGGAGCGACGAAGAATCTCATACCACTAAACGAATGCCTTTACTAAGTTTTGTGGCATGAGATTCTTCACTCTTCGTCAGATGACGGATCGTTCAGAATGACATTATCGCTGTTTTCGTTCATGTACTTCCTTCGCTACATAAAGCAATGGTTTGGTTATTGAAATTTGGTTCTTGGGGGTTATTTGTGATTTGTTATTTGGATTTTGGGATTTTTTCCCCAATAAAAGTATGATAAATATTGGCGCGTCTATTAAAATTTGTTTTTTGAGATTTATTTGTGATTTGTCACTTGGTTCCTGGAAATTGTTCCCAAAAATATATTTGATAAAACGACTAAAGCACAAATTACTCCTAACCGGTAAAAATTATGTCCAATCGAAATAAAATCGGATTCTGGCTGGGTATTCCTCTCTTCTTCGGCGTTCTATTCTTTCCATTTTCCGAATCGCTGTCCCCTGAGGCACAACGCACCCTGGCAGTCGCCGTCTTGATGGCATGCTGGTGGATCACGGAAGCCATTCCCATCCCGGCGACGGCGCTGGTTCCTATCGTGGCGTTCCCGTTCCTGAAAATACTGCCTGCCGGCAAAGTCGTGACCGCTTACGCCGACAGCAACATCTTTCTTTTTCTCGGTGGCTTTTTGCTGGCAATCACCATGCAACGCTGGGAGCTGCACCGCAGAATTGCGCTCCGGCTCATTCGCAGAATCGGATTGAGCCCGGGGCGACTAATCTTTGGTTTCATGATCGCAACAGCATTCCTCTCCATGTGGATTTCGAATACTGCCACTACTATGATGATGTATCCTATCGGTCTGGCGATCATTTTACAAATCAGCGAAATGAAGTCCACTCGTAACCAGGATTTGACAAACACAAATTTCGAAACAGTGCTAATGCTGGCAATCGCTTATGCCGCAAGCATCGGCGGCGTTGGCACGCTCATCGGAACACCGCCGAATATTGTATTTGCAGCGGCGGTGAGATCGATTTTCCCGGAGGCACCGGAAATCGGCTTCTTCCAATGGCTGCTGGTGGGAGTACCGCTTGTAGTGGTCTTCATTCCGGTTACCTGGCTCTTTCTTACAAAAATTGCGTTGCGAATCAGGCATTTTCCAACAGGCGATGGAAAGGAAGTCATCGACGCAGAAATCGGGAAATTGGGAAATATGTCCCGTGCAGAGAAATACACGTTGGCGGTCTTTCTGTTAACCGCATTTGGATGGATTTTCAGGCAAGATATCGAGCTTGGAATTTTCACCATTCACGGCTGGTCGAATCTGCTCGGGATTCAGGATCACGTCAACGATGCAACTGTTGCTATTTTCGCTTCGATATTGTTATTTCTGATCCCTGTAAATTTCAAAAAGAAAGAATTTCTATTGAATTGGGAATGGGCAGTACGAATTCCCTGGGGTATTTTGATTTTATTCGGTGGCGGAATCGCTCTCGCCATCGGATTCAAATCCAGCGGGTTAGCCGAATGGATCGGAAACAATCTCAGCTTCTTTTCCAACGTGCCGCTGTTAATCATGATCGTGATTACCTGTCTGATGATGACATTTTTAACCGAAGTCACATCAAACACCGCCACATCCACTATTTTCATGCCGATTCTGGCAGTCACCGCGCTGGCAATGAATATCCATCCCTATCTGCTGATGATACCGGCAACTATTTCCGCCTCGTGCGCGTTCATGCTGCCAGTCGCTACACCGCCAAATGCAATCATCTTCGGATCCGGCACGGTTTCTATTCCGCAGATGGCAAAAGCCGGTGTCGGATTAAATTTTATAGGTGTTCTTATGGTGACGACAATCACTTACATCTTTGCGATCCCTGTTTTTGGAATTCTGTTCAATCAATTGCCGATTTGGGCAAAATAGGTTTAAAATTGTTAAAAAAATTGTTGCATATTTGGGAAAATCTTCTTTTCTTTCTGACTTATATTTTCGGTAATTGAATAAAAGAATTTACACAGTATTTGAATGGAGGAGATTTTTCATAATGAACACAAAAGATTATATCGCAGTTGAAGACCACTACGGCGCCCATAATTACAAACCACTGGATGTGGTAATTACCGAAGGTAAAGGCGTCTGGGTGAAGGATGTCGATGGTAATAGATATATGGATTTTCTGGCTGCATATTCCGCACTGAATCAGGGACATTGTCATCCGCGGCTGATTAAAATAATGCAGGAACAGATGGCAAAACTGGCGCTTACGTCCCGCGCGTTTCGAAACGATCAGCTCCCGTTTCTGGCGAAAGAGTTATGCGAGTTGACCGGTTTCGAAATGATGCTGCCGATGAACTCCGGTGCCGAAGCCGTGGAAACAGCCATTAAAGCGGCGCGGAAATGGGGCTACCAGGTGAAAGGCGTAAAAAATGATAAAGCGGAAATTATTGCGTGCGAAGGTAATTTTCATGGCAGAACAATCAGTATTATCACGTTTTCGCCGGAAGAACAGTATAAACAGGGATTTGGTCCGCTGACACCAGGCTTTAAAATGATCGAATACGGCGATGCCGACGCGCTGGAAGCAGCAATTACCCCGAATACTGTTGCATTTCTCGTGGAGCCGATTCAGGGAGAAGGCGGCGTGATTGTTCCACCGGAAGGCTATTTGAAGAAAGCCCGCGAAATTTGCGACCGGCATAAAGTGCTATTCATCGCCGATGAAATTCAAAGTGGACTTGGCAGAACCGGCAAAATGTTCGCCTCAGAACATGAGAATGTCAAACCGGACATGATCACCATCGGTAAAGCGCTCTCCGGCGGGATGTACCCGGTCTCAGCGGTAGTGGCATCGAAAGAGATCCTGGGTGTGTTCAAGCCCGGAGACCATGGTTCAACTTACGGCGGCAATCCGTTGGGCTGTGCTGTGGCACGAGAAGCACTTAAAGTGATTATTGATGAGAAGTTACCGCAGCGGGCGCAGGAACTGGGCGATTATTTGATGCAGCAATTGCAGAAAATCAAAAGCCCGCACGTCGATTTTTACCGCGGCAAGGGACTGTGGATCGGGATTGTCTTAAAAGAGGAAGCAAACGGTGCCCGCCGCTTCTGCGAGGCGCTGATGGAAAAAGGCTTGCTTTGCAAGGAAACACACTGGAACGTTATCCGGCTCGCGCCACCACTGATCATCAGCAAGGAAGAAATCGACTGGGCGCTGGAGCGCCTCGAAGAAGTATTGACGACATTATAAAATTGTGAACTTATATCAAAATTCTCCGTCTGGTGTCGGTATAATCAGCGGAGAATTTTTTTATCAGAATAGAAGTAATGCTCAAAAACATATCGACATTAGATGCAGTATTCGTCACATTAATGGCAGCCTGTGGTTTAGCGATAAAGCCGGTCGTGGGACCGCTCAGCAAACTCATCAGCACGATGCTGCTGTTGCCCGGGGGCTCTTTTGCCGGCGCAGTATACATGCTGTTCCCCATGCTGGCACTGCTGGTCGTTCGTGAGAAAGGAACCGCCTCGCTCGTCGGCTTGATCCAGGGCGTAATCGTAACTGTTTCCGGGATTTACGGTTCCCATGGAATATTGTCGATTATCACTTATCTGTTCCCCTGCCTTGCGATTGATGCATCATACATCCTTTTGCAGCGCTTCGATAACTGGCTGCAATATTTTATCCCGCCTGCGATGGGCAACACCGTCGGCGCTCTGCTGGTGGCGATATTATTCCTCCACCTACCGCTCATTCCCCTGCTCATCGGATTAATCCCTGCGTTTATTTTCGGTGGGATCGGTGGATTGCTGGCAAAAAAGTTGTATGGATTGTTAGTGCAGTCGTTTCCGCAGTTTGGGAAGGAGGGGTAATGGTGGAAAAATTTCGCCAAGGATTAACACGGATACACGGATTTTATTAAAATAAAAGAATCAAGAGGTATAAATGAAATACAAATTATTCTAGAACCCAGTGATGAAGGAGGTTATACAATTTATATTCCTTCATTGCCTGGTTGTATCAGCGAAGGTGAAGCTCGGGAGGAGCTTTGAGAAATATTCAGGAAGCGATAGAATTGTATCTTGAGCCAAATGAAACATGTCCGACCGATCACTGCTAATGTATCGATTATTCACACTCAATTTACGATGGCGTCTTTTTAACACCCGCTTTCCGGAAAATCCAAAAATTCACCCGCACCTCCGAAATGATCATCCCCGTAAAAATCAACAGTCCACCGATCACGATTCTGAACGTGATTTGTTCATTTAAGTAATAATAAGCTGCCATTGCAGCAAACAATGGTTCGAAAGAAAATATAATCGCGGCTTTGACTTCGGAAATGAATTTCTGAAACTGGTTTTGAATGGCATACATGAACGCGGTCGCAAATACAGCGCAAAACAATATCGCATGCCAAACGACGTATCCCCGGGGCATTACATATTCTCCCATAGAAACAGCAATAATGCCGGTAAAAACAGCAACTGTGACTAACTGAATCACCGTGAATTTAATAGATTCGAAAATGCGCGTATACCTGCCCACAAGAATGATGTAAATTGCAAACAGGATGGCGCATAAAAACACCCATAAATCGCCGGTATTAATGCTGAACCCGGAATTTAATGTCAAAACAGCAAGTCCGGAAGTCGCAACGAAAACCGCAAGTATATTGTTCACTGTCGGTGGTTTTTTCTTCAAAATGCTCAAAAACAGCGGCACGAATACGACGGACAATCCGGTGATAAACGCGGCTTTGGAAGCGCTTGTGTACTGTAGCCCAACGGTCTGAGCGATATATGAAAATGCGAGTACCATTCCCAAAAAGATACCGTATTTTATGATCTCGACATCGAAGTTTTTCATGCGGTGAATAAAAATCAAAGCCAGCAGCGCGGCACCAATGATAAAACGTATCGAAAGAAACGTATATAAATTGATAATGGAAATTCCTTCTTTTACATAGACAAAGGTGATACCCCAGAATGCAGTTCCGATTAAAAGTAATATCGTGGCGACGAAATTTTTGCTCATTTGGTCATCCATTGTGTTCAGCTTGAATTAAATCTAAAATAATCTTTATGCCTGCAATTCGCAAGCACTTTTTTTAACAGAATATTTAAAAATATTTCTTGCAAATGAAATATCATAACCTTATATTATTATTTCCATAAAATTTTGTTACTAAAAATAATTATTGTCATTTTTTAGAGGAGATTTTGATATATCATGGAATCAAATGTT